>JADFSR010000024.1 GCA_022560615.1 Gemmatimonadota bacterium | reverse complement strand
CCGCCCTCACCGAGTTCACGCTCGATGCGGTAGCGGCCGTCCAGCCACCGGCGAATTCCGGAACGCCAGAGGTGGGCCACTACAATGGCCTTCGACCGGGGACTCCTGTGACGAGGATCTCGGTGCCCTGCGGATAACCCATGACTCCTTCTTCAAGGAGAGCGTCTCCATGTCCACATCCACGGGTACCGCCACCAAGCCGTGATGCTCGATGATGTCGACGATGTTACGGATCGTCACCTCATGTACCGTCCCGCGCTATCGCGGCCGATCGGAGATCTCGCTCCGCGAGCGAGACGGGGGCGCGGCACGAATGAGGCCGATGGACTCAGCTGCCTCGGAGTGGATCTTTGACTCATCTGGGTCGTGGAGACGCTCCAGATCCGCGAGGCTCCGGCTCACTTGAAGGCAGAGTTCATGGGGCGATGAGCTGTTGTCAGCGGTGATGGGTGCACCGAAGGCAAACACAACCCGCGCAAACGGCTTGGGAATCTGGAAGCGGTCCCAGGTTCGACTGAGAACCCACCGGCCGCTGGGGACGGCGACCACCGGGAGAATCAGTGCTCCCGTTGCCTGGGCGATCTCAACCACACCCGCCTTGACGACACCCCGGGGACCCCGTGGTCCGTCAACGGCCATCGTGCATGGCTTGTTGGCGGAAACAAAATCGATCAGTTCCGCCAGGGCCCCGCGGCCGCCCTTGTTCTTGCCTTTTTTTTGCGACGAGCCACGAACGGGGGTGATGCGATGCAATCTGCACAAGGGGATGAGGAGATCACCGTCTGCCGAGCGCGAGACCATGGCGGCACACGCTTTCTCTCCGTGATTCATTCCAGCGGTAAGCTGATGGGCGTGAAGAATGGCGTAAATGTATCCGCGGCTCGAGGCCTTCAACGCCGCTCGTGGATCGTTGTGGAATTTGATCCGCAAGGTCCAATTGATTGCCGTCAGAACGATGGCACCGAGCCAAGCTACGAGTGTGCGGAAGAAAGCCATGTCTCTGACCCCGAGCGGCGCGCGGCGTCTCAAGCCGTCTGAGACACGACGGAGGCGTCGGGTATTCGAGGCTCCTGGGAAAGCTTCAACGGGTCGGGTCGCGATACCTATGGAGGTGTGCGGGCGCGAGTCGCGCAAGTATTCAACCCACCCGTCTGACTAATGGCACCATCTGCTGAACACCGCCCAAGAGGACAGGGCTAGGCAGTACAACCGCCCTATTGGGGGGAAACGCGGTAGGTCGTAGTGTGGCATGGGACAGGGAGTAAGGAATCTATGCAGAATAAACTGAACGCATCGTCACGCGACGCTATCGTGGCGAGAGGCTGTAATTCCATTCACCATGGAAGTCGCAGCGCTCGATCGCGAGGGAGCGCATCTGTTCCTCAGAGACGGCCTTGCCGGTCTCGTAGTCGGTCTCATCCAACTCCGCGTGAAGCGACGATCCCTGGGCCGTGCGAGTGGCCGCGATCAGTTCCACCACGGCCAGCCGACTGATCAAGGGGCGACCTCGCCAGTTCTCCGTGATGTGGCAGAACATGCGATGCTCGATCTTGTTCCATTTACTGGTACCGGGCGGAAAATGCCGGACGTTCAATCGCAGGCCTAGTTCGTCGGCCAGACGCTGCAGTTCCAGCTTCCACAGCCGCACCCGCGAGCCGTTGCTTCCATCCCCGTCGGCGGTGAGCAGCATCTCTGGGGCCGTCGGATAGGCACGCCGGCCCATTTGCCGCCACCACCGTCGAATCGCCTCGACGGCGAACTGTGCTGTGTCATGCGAGACGCCGACGCTGACCCATCCCTCATTACGGCCGATGTCATAGACGCCGTAGGGGATCACTTTGCCCAACTCCGGGTCGGGGAAATCGTGCATGTTCACCTCAACCGGCTCGCCCTTTTTTTGCCATTCTCTCCCGGCGTTCTTGAAGGGACCGATCAGTTCCTTCTTTTTCGTGTCCACTGAGATGACCGGCCATCCCCGCTCCAGAAACTCCTCCGCCGAGGCATTGATGAACTCAAACTGCTCGTTGCGGTCTGGATGATGCGACCCGTCGCGCCCCTTGCGGTTGGACTGCATACCCTCCCTTACCGTAGGGACTGAGACGCGACCCCCACCGCCTCGGCGGTACGAGGCGCTTTGGTAGGTCGGTGGTCCTTGGGAAGGGAGGCAGGGGTGGAAGGCTCGGATTCTATCGTGCCGGCCGGCGGTTGCGGCTTCCGAAGGGCCTTCTGGGCGGGACTCGCGCTTCTCGGGCTCGCTCTGGTCTACGTCGCCAGCCACCAGCCGAGCTGGCCGTGGTTCTCTCTCTGGCTGATCGCGCTACTGGGCGGGCTGGGAATCTTGTCGCTGCCCAAGGTGCGCCAAGCCCTCAATCTCTCGTGGTTCGCGGTCACCCTGTTGGTGCTCACGGGCACGTCACTGTTCGATCTGTACCTGTTCTTTAGGGTAGAGACGCACCGCCAGCGGAGTGAACTTTTTCCAGGTCAAAGGCCTCGCGGCGAAGCTGGTGGTATCGGCCCAGCAGGTAGCGCAGCAGCCTCCATCATCAGACCGCTCTGCTTCGATTCGACGCGTGCCTAGATAGATAGATACGTTGTTGGATTCGGTAGACCGCCCCATAATGGTCGGCACGTTGAAGGCGCGCTGCAGGAATCCTGAGCGTACAGCTTCGGGGGGAGAAATGACGCACCCGACCATGAGCGCGATGGCCCTGCGGGTAGCGCTCGCGCTAGCGACTGGGATCGCGCTCACCGCCCTCAGAGTCACGGAGCCGGTTGGGGCCCAGGTCGTGCCCCCCCCACCGCCCGGCACCGATTCGGTGACCGTCATCCCTGGCGCCTACGGCGCGAGCGCTCTCTACGCCCGGCTCATGGGAAGTGGGTACCGCTCGCTCTGGACCACGCCGATCCGGGTACCGGTCGCCAATCTGGACGACCTTGGCGGTGGCCTCACCCCGATGCGGCTCGGTGGTGGCATGACGACGCGCACACTGCACATGCGGGGAGCCGACGGCAGACGGTATGTCTTCCGGTCGGTCGACAAGACACCTACTGACCTCTTGGAGGAATTCGAGGGCACACCGCTCCATGCGATCCTCCAGGACCAAATCAGTTCCTTCCACCCGTCCGGCGCACCGGTAGTCGCGCGGCTGCTCGATGCGGTGGGGGTGCTGCACCCCGATCCCCAGTACATGGTCGTCCCAGACGACCCACGCCTGGGAGAGTTCCGCGACGAGTTCGCGGGCATGCTCGTGCTCTTCGAGGAGCGTCCGGACGACGGTCCCGGCGGCACGATCGGCTTCGCGGATTCGCGCGAGATCGTACAGCTGGGGGAGCTCTTCGACATTCTCGAGACAGAACCCGAAAGCCGTGTAGACGTCGTAGAGCTCCTTCGAGCGCGCATGGTCGACCTACTCGTTGGCGACCGAGACCGAAGCCACAACAACCACCTCTGGGCCCGTATCGAGGAAGGTGGAGTGTCTCGCTGGCGTGTCATTCCTCGGGACCGCGACCAGGCGTTCGTGCGCTTCGACGGGTTGTTGAAGACGCTGGCACGCACGTACGAGCCGCGCCTCGTCACGTTCTCCGACGTCTACCCGAACATCGACGCGGTCACGCGCAACGCGTGGGACATGGACCGCAACCTGCTCGTCTCCATCGACCGGGCGACCTGGCTCTCCGTGGTCGAAGAGGTGGGGGTGTTGCTGACCGATGACGTGATCGCGGACGCGGCCCGCCAGATGCCCTCTGAGCACTACGCCGTCTTCGGCGAGGAGCTGACTCGCTCGCTCCGACTCAGGCGTGACCACCTACCGGAAGCGGCGCAGCACCTCTATCAGATCGTTTTCGGTTACGCGGACATCCACGCGACTGACCGTGCCGAGCAGTTCCGGATCGAGCGCCAGCCGAGTGGGGCCGTGAGGGTGACCTTCGGGCTGAGCGCCGGCTCGGCGACCAGCTTTGCCAGGACGTTCGATCCTGCGGAGACGAGCGAGATCCGCCTTTATATGCACGGTGGGGACGACCGCGCGGTGTCGAGCGGCCCGGCGAGCCCGATTCTGGTACGCTTGATCGGCGGCGGAGGCGCTGACCGGTTCGATGGTGAGGCTCGGGGCAGCATCATCTACGACGATGTGTCGAACTCTGAGTACGGGGACGGCCTCGGTGCCCGAGTTGAGGACCGTCGGGCGCCCAGGCCTTACTCTTGGTTCGAGGGGGAGCGAACGCTCGATTGGGGTTCGCGTTGGATCCCCGAGCCACGAGTCAGTTACGATGCGGATCGTGGGCTTTTGCTTCTATCTGGGGCGAAGATCGATCGGTACGGATTCCTCAAGGATCCCTACAGCTCTCGGACTCGGTTCCGTGCGGGTCTTTCCTTGGGACTCACCGAACCGTTCTTCGATCTCTCACACCTGCGGCGCTCGGCGATCGGCTCGGCCGATCTGCGGCTGAGCGGCCGCTGGAGCGGGATCGAGATCATCGACTACTACGGTCCCGGAAACGAACGGAGAACTGCGCGGCCAGTGAGCTATCACCGCGTGCCGCACAAGCAGGTCACGCTCACCCCGGCGGTGAGCTTCGGAGACGGTGAGGGAAAGTACATCGAGGTCGGTCCGATCTTCCGTTACACCTCGACGGACACGTCCACCGTCGACGTGAGCTTCATCGCGGACACCGATCCGTACGGATCAGGCAAGTTCGCGCAGGCGGGTCTCCAAGCGTCGTTCCAGATCGATACGCGCGACATGTTGGGCACGCCGGGAGGTGGGTACTTCGTCGAGGGTGGGGGTAGTCTGTATCCGACCCTCTTGGACGTCGATCAGGGCACGTTCGGTGAGCTCCACGGAGAAGCGGCCGCGTACTTCTCCCCAGAAGGAGGCAACCCTACGCTCGCGGTCCGGGCTGGGGGGAAGAAAGTGTGGGGCGTCTTCCCGTTCGCGGAGTCGGCGTTCGTAGGTGGTTCACGCAACGTGCGCGGGCTGAGAGAGCAGAGGTACGCCGGCAACGCCTCGCTCTACGGTAGCGCGGAGTTCCGAGTCTTTCTCGTGCGCACCTTCGTGCTCGCGCCGGCCGACGTGGGCCTGTTCGCCCTGGCCGACATCGGACGCGTGTATGCGGACGGAGAGAGCTCGTCGACGTGGCACAACGGGGTTGGCGGCGGCATCTGGCTCGCGCCCCTCAGGCGCTCGAGCACCGTGCAGATCTCGCTCGCGCGCAGTGAAGGACGGACGGGTTTCTACCTAGGCCTCGGCTTCGCGTTCTAGGGGCCCGGAGCCAGCTCGGCCAGGAAGTCCCGGAACGCCTCCTGCGATCGAACGCGTGGCTTACCATCGGCTTGCACGTACACGTTGGCGCCGCTTGCGTCGATCCAGCGTGCCTTCGTGTTGTCCGCCAGTTCGAGGTCCAGGAGTCGACGTAACTGCCGCTTGATCTCGGGGTCGTACACCGGCAACGCGACCTCCACACGCCGGGAAAGGTTCCGCTTCATCCAATCTGCGGAAGCCAGGTAGATGATCTCGTCGCCTCCGTTGTGGAAGGCATAGATGCGAGCGTGCTCGAGGTGCCGATCGAGGATACTGCGGACTCTGATCGTGTCGCTCTGGCCGGGTACACCCGGCACCAGTCGGCAGATGCCGCGAACGATGATTTCGATCGGAACACCGGCCACGGAGGCATCGTACAGTCGCTTGATGATCTTCTTGTCTTCCAGCGCGTTCATCTTGAGCGTCATGCCGCTCGGTTTGCCCTCCCGGGCTGCCTGGGCCTCCCGTTCGATGAGCTCGTAGAAGCCCTTTCGGAGCGTTAGTGGAGCGGTCAGGAGGTGCTCTGTCGTAGGCTCTTCGATCTCCCCGGCCAGGAATCGGAAGACCTGTTCGACGTCCTTCGTGATGCGCTCGTCGCACGTATACACACCGTGGTCGGCGTAAACGCCTGCGGTTTTTTCGTTGAAATTGCCCGTGCCGACGTAGGCGTAGAGACTGCGTTCGTCTCCGTCCCTCGTCGCGACGAGCGCGATCTTGGCGTGCACTTTCAGCCCCTGCATGGAATACAAAGTGCGCACGCCGGCGGCCTCGAGCTGATCGGCCCAGTGGAGGTTGGACTCCTCGTCGAAGCGGGCCTGTACCTCCATGAAGACCGTCACGTTCTTGCCGGCGTGAGCGGCCCTGATCAGCGCGGTGAGCACGTCCGAGTCGCGGGCCACGCGATAGACAGTGAGCCACAGCTCTTCGACGTCGGGGTCCTCTGCGGCCTCGTCGAGGAAGCGCACGAAGTGGTCGAACGACTGGTACGGTGTGTGGACGACCTGATCCCGGTCGCGGACGGCGGCCATCACTGAGTCGACGCCGTCGAAAACGGGGTGGGGCAGCGTCGGCCAATCGGGGTACGACAGGTCCTTCCGTCCGAAGCGAGGGAAGCCGAGGTAATCCTTCAGGTTGTGGTAGCGCGCCCCGAGCACGAGGTCTTCCTCTTGCAGGCCGAGACCGTGCTGCAGCCGGTGGATTAGCACGTACGGAGTGCGCATGTCGTACAGGAAACGGCTCGGGACTCCCCTGTCGCGATTCTTGAGGCTCTTGCGAATCGCCTCGACCAAATCACCTTCGAACTCGTCCTCGACGTGCAGCTCCGCGTCGCGTGTCAACTTGACCGCGTACGATCGGCCGACCTCATACTTCGGGAAGATCTGGTCGAGGTTGTACCGGATGAGATCGTCGAGGAACATGACCTCGTGTGTGTCGCCTCGTGCCGGCAGAGTTATGAAACGGGGCAGCGAATCACTCGGCACCTTGAGGAGCGCATACTCGGGGGTCCAGGACTCGAGTACTTCCCGGCCCTTTTCGAACAGCTCGATCACGAGGTACACCTGATTGTTGTCGAGGAACGGGGGGCCGTCCTCGCCTTGCAACATGAAGGGTTCGACCAGTGGACGTACCTGCTCCGCGAAGAGCTCGGCAAGAAAGTCGTGATGCGCCGCGGCGACGGAGCCTTCGTCGACGCGTGCGAAGCCCGCCGTTTTCAGCTCGGCGAAGATATCCCCGATGATCGAGCCGTACTGTTCTTGCTGTTGGAGAACGATCTGGTGGATGTCGTGAAGCAGACGGTGCGGGCTGATGCCCAGCCTCGCGACGTCGGTCTTGCCGAGCCGCAACAGGCTGCGCAGCGAGGCCACACGCACACGAAAATACTCGTCGAGGTTGGACGAGAAGATACCGCAGAAGAAGAGCCGCTCGAGCAGTGGAACCGAGGGGTCTGAGGCCTCCTGCAAGACCCGGTGCCCGAACTGGAGCCAACTGGTCTCGCGATCCACGTAGATGTACTTCGACTTTCCGCTTTCGTCGGACATCTCCACGCCCCCCCACGGAATGCCTCGCAAAACGGCTGACTGCTGCGACGCAAGGTAGGGGCGCATGTCGGTGCGAGCACGGGCTTCGATCTCCGGGACCGCCGCCACCGGATCGCTCACGCGTAGGAGTAGCTCTGCGAGCTCGGCCCGGTCGAGCACACGTCGTCTCGAGCGGCGCGGCGAGGGCCAGGCCGGCGTGTAACCTTCGGGGCGGAACGATGTATGACAGTGCACGGGGATGGTGACTCCCGGAGGAGGCTGGTAGGCTATGACCCCGTCGCGTTTTCAGATCGTGTGCATGGCGGCTCTTCTCGTCGTGATGCCCGCGTGGGCTGCCGCCCAGGACGGCACACCACAGCAGTTGGCCAGGTTCAGAGTCCTGATCCCCGACCTCGAACCACTCGAGGATGCGGATCGGGGCTTCGGGAGGGATGTCGCGAAGGCCTTGCGCGAGCTGATCGGCTCGATGGCCACACATCAAGCGATCGAGAGAGACGACATCAGGGACTCCCTCGATGACGTCGACCTGCGAATCGAGGATCTCGACTGCGTCTTCACGCGCCAACTGGCGGTCCGGCTGGACGCCCAAGTCGCGCTGTGCGCTTCCTACTCGGAGCCCTCACGAGATCGGTTCACGGTCGAGGCGGTCTTCTTTGATGTCGGTTCGGGTGAGTCCTTCGCCGTGACCCCCGCGGCGGGCACCAAGCGCGAGGACGAAACGGTTGCCAGGCACATCTTTCAGCAGTTCGATCGGTACACTGCTCATCTGCGGGCCATGGCCAACTGCGAAGCGTTCGCTGCGAGCCAGCAGTGGGATCGCGCCCTGGAGAACTGCGACAATGCGCTGAGCCTGAATGCGGATGCGCTGGGTGCGCGATATCGGCGTGCTCGCATTCTCATCGAGTTGGATCGCAGTGCCGAGGCTCTCGTCGAGCTCGAGCGCGTCCTGCGACTCGACCCGGCCCACGAGGAGGGCTTGCAGCTCGCCGGGTACGTTGCGGGTAGCCTCGGTCGCCGCGCGGACGCGCTGCAATACTATTCGCGCTACCTCGGGTTTAGCCCGGGCAACGCGTCGGTTCGCATGCGGGTCGCGTACGACCTCGCCGACGCCGGGGACCCAGAAGGGGCGTTGTCACTGATTCGGGAGGGGCTCGACCGGGATCCAGATAACCTGAACCTGTGGGAACAGCTCGGTGGGTACTCGTTCACGATCGGCGAAACGATCAACCGCGACTATGCGGCCAATACCGGCGATGGTGGGGGTGTCGCCCCGGACGCCGTGGTGAACTTCCGAGACGCGATCGATGCGTATGAGCGCGTCCGCGCCGGACGTGGCACTGAGACCGCCGTACGCCATCTCATCAGCATCGCCGTAGCGTATGTCCGCCTGGAGGAACTCTCGAACGCGGTACTCGCGGCGAGCGATGCGCTCCAGATTTACCCTGAAGAGGCTCGCCTTTGGTCTATCTACGCCGATGCGCTGCGCGGCAGCGACCGCCTCAGCCTCGCGCTCGACGCGCTGTCGCGGGTCCACGAGATCGACCCGGAGTACCCCAACATCGGACTGCGACGGGGGAGTTGGCTACTCGAGGCACAGCGGCCTCGGGAAGCGGTCGACGTCCTGAAGGACGTGGCGAGCGCGCGGCCCGAGCAGGCGGACGGAGCCGCACGCATCATCGTCGCGGACGCATTCGCCCGTGGCGTGCAACGTGAGAACTTCGACTACGCGATCACCTGGTTCACGGCCGCCAAGGAGCTCGATGGCCTTTCGCAGGACACCGTGCACCAGCTCAACTTCTGGCACGGTTATTCGGTTTTTAGGGCAGCGATCATCGAGCAGGAACCACGCACGCTCGAGGTCGCCCGCGCGACGCTCCCGAAGTTCCGGCAAGCATTGGAGCTGTTGAACGACGTCGGAGAATACCCCAGCACCGTCAACGTGGACATCCGCCAGCAGCGGGAAGCGGTGGAGAAGTACGTCGAGATCCAGGAGGCGGTCATACGCAGAGGTGGCTGAGCAGCGCCTGAAAGCCGCGCGTTGAGCGGGGGCGCGCCACCGCGGCGGCGCGCCCCCTCTTGCGCTTGCGACCCGTCCAGAGAAACAGCTTGCCCGGAAGCGCTCGCGAGACGGCGAAGACCGCCGTATAATGCCGTGATGGTAGGAGGTTGCCGGGTCTCTCCCGCATCCTCCGCATGCCCTCCTGCCAGGAGTAGTTCGATGGGCGACGCTGCATCCGTGGGCCTGCTGGAGAAGAAATACTCCAGGCGGTCCTTCATTAAGGGCGTGATCGCTGTCGGCGCGACCGCCTCTTCCACCGGATATTTGCTGGGTGGTCCGCTCGCTCTGGGCGCACAGTCGATGCCTGGAGCGACCGAGCGACTCATCACGCTCAACATCAACGGTCAGGACCGCCGGGTGGACGTTCTGCACAACGAGACGTTGGCGATGACGCTCCGGTACCGGCTCAACATGACGGGCACGAAATTCGGGTGTGACCGAGCCGAATGCGGCGCCTGTACGGTTCTGATCGACGGGGTGAACCACTACGGCTGCTCGATGCTCACGCATCAGGTGCGCGGGCGGGCGGTCACGACCATCGAGGGCCTCGAGAACCCGGACACGGGCGAGCTGAGCATCGTGCAGCAAGCGGTGCTCGAAGAGGGTGGATTCCAATGTGCCTTCTGCGCTCCGGGCTTCATCATGAGCATGGAAGCGATGATCCGGGTGAATCCGAACCCGACCCGCGAAGAGGCAGCGCACGCACTCTCCGGCAACCTCTGCAGGTGCGCCGACTACGACAAGATCCTCACCTGCGCGATGCGAGCCGCCGAGCTCGCACGCAGCGTTTAGGAGAGCGACATGGCTGAGAAACTGATCGGAACCGATATCGCGCCGCCGGACCTGGTCGCGAAGATCACGGGTCGCGCCCGCTACGCCGAAGACTTCCGCCCGGACGGGATGGTATTCGCCAAGATGCTGCTGAGCCCGATGCCGCACGGTCGCGTGCGCGGGGTCGACGTGAGCCGCGCGGAGGCGATGGACGGAGTCATCGGCATCCTCCGCGCCGACGAGGTGCCGCAACGTGAGGGCCCGCGGGAGGCGTGTCTGACTGACGAGCCGCACTATGAGGGTGAGCCGGTGCTCGCGGTGGCGGCTGTCACCGAAGAGATCGCTGCGGCGGCGATCGAAGCGATCGACGTCGACTTCGAGCCGTTGCCCTTCGTGCTCGATCCACTCGACAGTCTGCGACCCGGGGGTCCCACCGCGTACAACGATGGGAACTACTTTGCGCGCCTGCCGGACGCGGAGGCGGGCGACCTCGCGGTCTTCCAGGACTTCAAGTGGACCGAGGCGGACTTTGTCGAGATCGACGCCGGCCGCATGCCGAACGCCGCGGCGACAAGGGAGTGGGAAAAGGGCGACTGGGAGGCGGCGTTCGCCGGCGCGGACCTGATCGTCGAGGACGCGATCGTCCACCAGTCGGTGACGCACCATCCGATGGAGCCGCGCACCAACATGGCGTACTGGGAGAACGGCAAGCTGTTCGCCCATGTGTCGACACAGTCCGCGCAGCGCACGAAGGCTGCGATCGCTGGTGCCGTCGGCATCGATCCGGAAGACGTGGTCCTGATCGCCGAGTACTGCGGCGGTGGCTTCGGGTCGAAGATCGCCGGCACGACGGTCATGCAGATTCCGGCGATCTTCTCTCGCAAGATCAGCCGGCCGGTCATGTTGCGCATCACGCGCTACGAGGAGAACTACGTAGGCCGTGCCCGCCCTGGCTTCCAGAGCTGGGTCAAGATGGCCTTCCGGAATGACGGGAAGTGCGTCGGCATCGATCTCTTCATCGTCGAGGAGGGCGGCGCGTACGGCTCGGGGGACAATGGCACGGCAGGCGCGATCGCCGACCTGATCTACACGCCTCAGAACATGCGCTTTCGCTCCGTGTCGATGCTGACGAACACTCCGCCCAAGTCCGCGCAGCGGGGTCCGGGTGGGGCGCAGATCGTCTCCATGCTCGAACCGATCCTGGCCAAGGCGGGTCGGGAGCTCGGGATCGATCGGCTCGAGATGCGCATGATCAATGCGCCGGGTCCGGACGTGGCGTTCGGTCCGGGCGGTACGGCTCTCACGAGCGTGCACGCCAAGGAAGCGCTCGAGAGGGGCGCCGAGCTCTTCGACTGGGCCGGCAAGCAGGAGCTCTCGGGCCGGCGCGTAGGCACCAAGGTCACCGGCATCGGAGTCGCGCTATCGCCGTACACGGCGGGCTCGATCGGATTCGATGGCCTCATGGTGATCCGCCCGGACGGCAAGCTGTACGTCCACCAGGGCATCGGTAACCTCGGCACCCATTCGATTTCGGATACCGCATGGCCGGCCGCGGAGATTCTCGGTCTCAACTGGGATCAGGTCGAAATCGTGTGGGGTGACTCGAGCCGTGGCATGCCGCGCAGCTCGGTGCAGGCGGGCAGTCAGACGTTGCACGCCCACACCCGCGCGAACCATGCGGCGGCTACGGACGCGGCACGCAAGATCCGCCAGATCGCGGCGCAAAGCCTCGGCGGTTCGCCGAACGACTACGTGCTCGACAACGGCCGAGTTTTCCGGCGCGGCGGCGGCGCGGGGTTGTCGTTCGCGCAGGTCGCGGAACGCGCCATCCAAATGGGTGGCGAGTACGACGGCCACGAGCTGCCAGAGGACATTCACCGGGAAACGGTGCCCGCGGCCGAGATGCTTGCCGGAGAAGGCCTCATGGGCGTCGCGAAGGACAACTATGGCCGCACTCCCAGGACAAGCACCTACACGTTCGTCGCCGGCTTCGCGCTCGTGGAGCTCGACGTCGAGACCGGCGTCGTGGTCATCAAGGAGTTTGTCGGTGTGACCGACTGCGGAACGGTAATACACCCTCGCAGTCTTGCGGCTCAGCTCTTCGGGGGCTGCATCCAGGGCATGGGAATGGCGATGACCCAGAAGTGGGTCTTCGACCCGCAGTACGGCGTGCCGTTCGCGAACCGACTCTACACCGCGCGACCTCCGGGCTTTCTCGACATCCCGCTGGATATGAAGTGGGACGCGGTCGGTATCGCCGACCCACAGACGCCCGTGGGCGCCAAGGGCATCGGTGAACCACCTGTCGGTGCGGGCGCCGCGGCGCTCACGACGGCCATCTCGGACGCGATGGGCGGGACGTGCCTATGCCGCACGCCACTGACGCCAGACATCATCCTCGCGGAGCTCGAAGGACGCGACCCCGCGTTCGGCCGCCTCGACCAACACGTTGGCTAGGGAGAAGAACCATGGCGATCATCAAGGACATGATTCCGGCCTTCGAGCTCTTCCAGCCGACAACGGTGGACGGTGCGTTGGCTTTGCTGGACGAGCACCGCGGTGAGGCATGGGTCCTCGCGGGCGGGCTCGACTCGTACGACTGGTTCAAGGACCGCATCAAGCGCCCGAAAGTGGTGGTCGACCTCGGTGGAATCGAGGAACTGACGGGCATCAGGGACGCCGAGGGCGGTCTCGAGATCGGTGCGATGACGACGCTCACCGAGATCGTGAACCACCAGCGGATTCGTTCCGAGTACTCGTTGCTCGCGACCGCAGCCGAGCACGTCGCGACGCCGCAGATCCGGAACCAGGGGACGCTGGGTGGCAACATCACTCAGGATACCCGTTGCTGGTACTACCGGAGCGGGTGGCCGTGCTACCGCGCGGGTGGCAACATCTGCTATGCGGCGGCTCCGAAGGCGATGAACCGCGAACACGCCATCATGGGGACGAGCCGCTGTGTAGCGGTGACCCCTTCAGACACTGCGCCTGCACTGATTGCGCTCGACGCGAAGATGACCGTGCGCAGCGGCGGGTCGCCGCGGGTCCACGACGCGGAAGACTTCTTCATTGGCCCGTCGATCGACATCACGCGCATGACGGTCGTGAAGCCCGGTGATTTACTCACCGCCATCCACATCCCGGCCGTATGGGCGAACGCTCAGTTCTACTATGAGAAGGTGCGAGACCGCGGCTCATGGGACTTCCAACTCGTGAGCGTCGCAGCGGCGTTCCAGCTTTCCGGCGGCGTGATCAGCGACGCGCGCATCTCGGTAGGCGGTGTCGCTCCGTACCCTGTGCGGCTCGAGAGCGTCGAGCGGCTCGTCGCCGGCACTTCCGGCGGTGAGAGCGTCGCGAACGAGGCCGGTGAGCTATCCGTCCAGGGTGCGCGCGCACTGCGTCACAACGACTACAAGATCCCGATGATGAGGAACTTGGTCCGTCGGGCCGTCAGGAGCGTCGCGTAATGGACCTCTGGCGCACAGCCGCGAACCCGTGGGGCCAGGACGTGCTCATTGGAGTGTCGTGGAACCTGATGTGGGCGGCGATCATCGTCGCAGCAGCCTTCCTCATTGGTCATGCGGTTTGGATCAAGATCCGCCCGAGCGAAGAGCTCACCGTGACCGAGCACGTCCCGGCGGGCCTACCGGAGCGTATCCAACGCCACTCGTTGGCCGCACGCGTGTTCCACTGGACGATGTCGGCGGCGATGCTCGTGCTGCTCGTCACCGCATTCGTGCCGGTGCTCGGGCTCCAGTTCCCGTGGGTTGAGATTCACTGGATCGCCGGCGTGGTGCTGACCGCGACGATCGTCTACCACATCATCCACTCGATCGGGTGGGCGGACTTCTGGGCGATGTTCCAGATCGGCTTCCGCGAGGGCATCGAGCACTTCAAGCACATCATGTCGCCGAAGTCACCGGAGCCGAAGGCCGGCAAGTATCCGTTCGACCACCGCCTGTACCACCACGCGCTCGTGGTCGTAGGGCTCGGAGTGATCGCGACCGGACTGCTCATGATGGTCCGGATCGATACGCCGTTATGGACTCCCAACCCGTATATGCTGGCCGACAGCACCTGGGGAATGGTATATGTGATCCACGGCCTTTGCGGCGTAACGCTCATCTTCCTCACCGCGACGCACATCTACTTCGCGCTCCGGCCGGAGAAGTTGTGGATCACGTGGTCCATGATCCGGGGCTGGGTCGATCGTGAGCACTACCTGGCGCACCACGACCCGGCGAAGTGGGTCGTGACCAATGGGGCTCCTCCTACCGTCACCGAGGGGACTGCTCCCGCCGACACTGCCGCCGTAGCAGACGCCTCCGTCAGCCCGCCTGGCGAAGCAGAATAACGAGGTGCGGGGTGGGCTGATGGCCCGCCCCGCACGTCCTTCCTTCCTCAGGAGTAGCCGTGTCCTCGCTTCGCGACGACGTGAAGTCCCGTATCGACGCTATCGAAGAGAGCTACGAATTCTTTCTGGCCTTCGCGGCGCAGGGGCTGACCAGCGACCAGGGCTCGAAGACCGGCGGTCAGTTGCGGAGTTTTCTCGGAAAGTGCGAGGGGGCCGTGGATGGACTCGCAGAGGCGCTCCGTGGACTCGTGGCGGAGGAATCCCTCGAGCCCGCCTCAACATGGGGTGAAGTGCTCGACATTGTAGAGCGTGACGCGTCCGACACGCTGTCGGTCGTCCGGCTGGTGGCGGCCCAGGCGTCCATAAGCTCGCAGCTCATCGATAACCTCAATGCCAACATCCACTTCCGCGCGCTGCTCACGGATCTCTTCTTGGTGGATGAGCTGATCGGGGCCTGATGCGACCCAGGGGCCGGAGGGGGTTAGGCTCTTCGAGTATGTGAAGTATCTTTCCCCGCATACGTGCGAGGACGAACCACTTCTACTCCCCTGAACCCCCGTAATGAGCCTTCTTCAATCCCTCGGAAACATCGGAGAGTTCGTGGGCGCCATCGGCGTCGTCGTCTCCTTGGTATACCTGACGCAGCAGATGGCCCAGAACACCAATTCGGTGCGTGCGGCCTCCTTCAACTCGATGGTGCAGAACAGCATTCGGCTGCTGGAACCCACCTTTCGTGACCCCGAGTTCGCGGCGTTTCTTGCGCGGGCGGAGCGAGATGCCGATTCGCTGTCACCGGAGGAGAGAGTTCGCTGGAATGCGTACATGACGGCGGTGTACCGGCACTTCGGCAACCTCGTCTACCAGCACAGGGTCGGCGCCCTCGATCACCTCATGTGGGACGCATACCAGGCGGCACTCAAGGAGCACCTGCGCAACCCTTCGTGGGTTAGCTGGTATCGAGAAAACGCGCACGTGTTCAGCGTGGCGCTGACGCGACAGGTCGAGGGGGCGTGCCGAGAGTTGGAAGCGGAAAGCGGCTCGGTCGCTTAGGCCACACACAGCTTTCGAAGGGTTCTGCAACTTTTTTCGGAACGTGCCACTTGCTCGACCGACTCCCTGCCTCCTAGCTTTCACGTAGGAAGGGCCGGCCGCTCCGGTCCCTCCCGGAGGGTACGCGGCGGCCCGACCGGCTTACGAGCTGGGGCAGCGTAGGGAAGAGGCTCTTCCTGGCCGGCGTCCAACCTGAGCGGACTTCCAACACACAACGAACTGGCGGCTTGCCCTCCTTCGCTTCGGCAGGGTCGTCGCCGTGGCTTTGGGTCGCGCGGGGTAGTGTGTCGGAAGGAGGAGCGCAGACCATGGGTGCGCGTTTCCGGATTCGGAAGCATGACGGTGCAGAGCTGACCCCAGGCAGCCTCGAAGCCTTCACGAGGCTCGTGAGCTCGGGAGAAATCGAGGAGCTCGATCTCATCTACGATGCGCTCACAGGTGAGTGGGCGCCCGCGAGGGCACATCCCGTGTACCGAACGGTCGTGGAGGGCCTGCAGGTCGAGGAGGACCTCGGTCTGTCGGTCGTGCCACCGGAGCCGGAACCGAGCCCCGAGGATGCGGCCCGAGCGTTCATCGCCGAGATGGAGGAGGAACGTCGCGCCGACCCTGATCGTCCTGCGCAGCCGCTTGACTTTCCGTTGGTCGATCCTGGGGCAGGCGACTTGAGCCGAAACGAACGACCAACACCCCCGATGCTCGCTCCCAAGACAGCCGAGCCCAAACGCCCGTATCTCCGGCCGAAGCCGGGGCTTCACGCTGGCCCGATGCTGTTGATGGTCTTTGGATCTTTGCTCTTGGTGGCGACGCTGATCGCGTCCCTTCGGACAGGGCCTTCCTCGCTCGAGGCGCGGGCTCCCGGGGTGGGGATGAGCGTGAACGCGGGCCGGGCGCTGCCGGCGCTCGAACGGGCAACGCGGCGGCGTGCGGTCGAGACGATGCAGGCGGGGGCTCGAGCGTTGATGAGGGAGGTCCAGGCCGGTGTGATTCCCGCAGGCTGGCTCGACGGGAGATACCTCTCGAGTGCCGCCGAGTACGAGGACGTTCGGGACGCCTGGTATGGGTACGATGCATTCGTTCGGGAGCTGCGGACGAGGGAGAGTCGTCTGCATGCGGTCGCGTACCTGGGGGCACTCGACGCCGAGGGAGTAGGCGGCGCTTTACGATCTCTCCGTCTCGCACGCGCGCGTTCCGACTTCGCGGCGGGCAGGGCTCACCGGGAAGAGGTGTACGGTCAGATCGAGGAACTCTCTTTGGCTGCGCTCTCGCTGCACGAGCTGCTGGTGCAGCACACCGGGTCGATCCGATACGAGCCGGCCAGGGGACCTCGCCTATCCGCCGACCCGGTCCTGGAAGCCGCGGGTACCGATCCGGAGAGCCAGCTCCTGCTCGAGCGTGCGCTCGACCGCGTCCTCAGGGCGCTGACCCTGGACGGACGAGGCGCGATCCAGACGGAGAGGATTCCGGACTGGGTGATGGGATCGATCGACCGGGTCCTTGAAGTGACCGCCGGCACGCGGTAGGGAGCGGAATCTCACGTCCCGCAGTGGAACTTCGCTCGCCGGTAAGGTAGCTTGGCGGCGTCTCCCGACCATCCTCCGACCCAGCGCGGATGCCCACGACACAGGCAGTCTCTACGACCACCACGACCACCGAGCCTCTTTGGGCGAAGGTCATAGACCACACCCTATGCATCGGGTGTCACGCGTGCACGACTGCTTGCAAGTCGGAGAACGAGGTCCCGCTGTCCGTAACACGAACGTACGTGAAGTACGTGGATACGGGCCATTATCCGCAGGCACACCGCTCGTTCCAGGTGACCCGCTGCAACCAATGCGAGGACGCGCCGTGCGTGACCGCGTGCCCGACCGCTGCCATGTACCGACGTCCCGACGGCATCGTCGACTTCGACAAGTCGATCTGCATCGGGTGTAAGGCGTGCATCGCGGCGTGCCCCTACGACGCGATCTTCATCAACCCCGAAGACAAATCGGCGGAGAAGTGCAACTTCTGCGCTCATCGGCTCGATGTGGGTCTGGAGCCCGCGTGCGTCGTGGTCTGTCCGACGCAGGCGATTCTCGTCGGGGACATGCATGATCCGCTCTCCGCGGTGAGCCAGATCATTCATCGGGACGCGGTGACGGTGCGTCGTCCCGAAAAGGAGACCCGACCGAAGCTGTACTACAAGGGCGCAGACCAGGTCACGCTGGACCCGCTCGCCGCTCGCCGCCCGGACGGAGGGCTCTTCATGTGGAGCGAGCAAGGCGATGTCGACCATCAAGTGCCGTCAGGACACCCGGGGCCTTGGAACAGCTCCGCCGCGGCCGTGCTCAGCTACGACATCCCGCACAGCGCCCCGTGGGACTACCGCGTCAGCCTCTACACCTTCACGAAGTCGATCGCGGCGGGTGCGTATCTCGTTCCGCTCTTGCTCGGTGCGCTCGGCTTGCTGCCGTTCACGTCGGCGCTGTGGGGCACCCAAGCGGTGATCATAGCGATGATCGGCCTGATGGTCACCGGCGCGCTGCTGGTCTGGGACCTCGAGCACCCAGAGCGCTTCTGGATGGTATTGCTCAAGCCCCAGTGGCGCAGCTGGCTCGTGCGCGGCGGCTTCGTGATCACGGGTTACGGCGGGTTGCTCGCGGCACATCTGGGTGCGAGCTGGCTGGGGCGAGCTGATCTTACCCCCATGCTCGGGTGGGTCGGCGGTCCGCTCGCCGCGATGACCGCCGTCTACACTGCGTATCTCTTCGCGCAGGCTAGGGCTCGTGATCTCTGGCAGAGCCCACTACTGCCTGTGCATCTGCTCGTACAGGCGTTGGTCGCGGGTGCGGGAGTGCTCATGCTCATCGTGAGCGATCCGTCGCTTGCCCATCCGATCACCAACCTGTTCCGACTGTCCTTGGCCGGGCACCTGCTCATGGTCCTCGGCGAGGCGACGGTGCCCCACCCGACCGCGCACGCGACGCTCGCCGCGAAGAACATGACCGTCGGTGCCTACGCCCACTTCTATTGGGTCGGCCTCGCGCTCGTCGTGCTTGCGCTCGTTTTCGCGTTCTCGGCCCCAGTCATCGCCGCTCTGTCCGGGCTGGCAGCCATCCTTCTCTACGAGCACGCCTTTATTCAGGCGGGCCAATCGGTACCGTTGGCTTGACCGATCTCAACGAACTCAACCTCCGTGTCTCGGCGGCCAGGGCCGAAGTAGAGAGCCGCGGGGAGACATTCTATCCGGGTGCGAGCCGCATCCACCTCGCTTCGTATCCACCCAAGGAGCGTTGGAACGATTGGGTCGAGCTGGACTCGAAGTCGTGGCCGAAGCGAGTCGAGAAGCGGTACATGCTCGTTCCGACGACGTGCTTCAACTGCGAGTCCGCTTGTGGACTGCTTGCGTACGTCGATCGGGACACCCTCCAGGTCCGCAAGTTCGAGGGGAATCCGGAGCACCCTGGTTCGAGGGGCCGCAACTGCGCCAAGGGACCGGCGACGATCAACCAGATCACCGACCCGGACCGCATCCTCTATCCGCTCAAGCGGGCGGGCGCGCGCGGGGAGGGGAAGTGGGAGCGGGTCTCGTGGGACGACGCGCTCGACGACATCGCGGCGCGCATCCGTGCCGCGATGGTGGAGGAGCGGCACGAACAGGTGATGTACCACGTCGGGCGCTCCGGTGAGGACGGCTACACCGAGCGCATGCTGTCGGCGTGGGCTGTGGATGGCCATAACTCGCATACGAATGTGTGTTCGAGTGGCGCGCGCGCGGGGTACCACTGGTGGATGGGCATGGACCGGCCGAGTCCGGACCACGCCAACGCCAAAGTCATCGTGCTCGTCAGCAGCCACCTCGAGACGGGCCACTACTTCAACCCGCACGCGCAGCGCATCATGGAGGGCAAGAAGAACGGCGCGAAGCTCATCGTTTTCGATACGCGGCTCTCGAACACGGCGACGCACGCGGATCATTGGCTCAGCCCGTACCCGGGGTCGGAGGCCGCGATCTTCCTCTCCATCGCCAACTGGATGATCCAGGAGGGCAAGTACGACCGCGACTTCGTGCGGCGATGGTGGAACTGGCAAGAGTACATGGAAGCGGTGAAGGGAGAAGAGGGCGTGACCTTCGAGCGCTTCGAGCAGGTCCTGCGCGAGACCTATTCCGAGTACACCTTCGATTTCGCCGCCGGAGAGTCCGGCCTGGACGCGGATGCTCTGCGCGAGGTTGCCGAGCTCGTGTCCACCGCGGGCACGCGGCTCGCGACGCACAGCTGGCGCAGTGCCGCCGCGGGTAACCTGGGGGGCTGGCAGGTCGCGCGGACGCTGATGTTGCTCAACGCGCTGCTCGGTGCGCTCGCGACCGAAGGCGGCACCTTCCCCAATTCGTGGAACAAGTTCACGCCCAAGCCGCCCCGCCTGCCGCACCAACACCCGCGTCGCTGGAACGAGGTGCTCTGGCCACGCGAGTATCCGCTCGCGCTCATGGAGATGTCGTTCCTGATGCCGCACCTCATGCGCGACCAGAACGCCTACGTGGACGTGTACTTCACCCGCGTCTACAACCCGGTTTGGACCAACCCCGACGGCTTCTCGTGGATCGAGATGCTCACCGACGAGAGCAAGATCGGCCTGCACATCGCGCTGACGCCGACCTGGAACGAGACCGCGTACTTTGCCGACTACGTGCTACCGATGGGGCACTCCTCGGAGCGGCACGACCTGACATCGTACGAGCAGTACGACGGGCAGTGGATCGGCTTCCGCCAGCCTGTACTGCGCGCCGCGCGCGAGCGGCTCGGTGAGGAGATCACCGATACCCGGCAGGTCAACCCGGGAGAGGTCTGGGAGGAGAACGAGTTCTGGATCGAGCTGACCTGGCGAATCGATCCCGATGGTTCACTGGGCATCCGGGAGTTCTTCGAGTCCAGGAAGAACCCCGGTGAGAAGATGACGGTCGACGAGTACTACGCTTGGATCTTCGAAAATTCGGTGCCCGGCCTGCCCGAGGCGGCGGCTACCGAGGGCATCACGCCTCTGGAGTACATGCGCCGCTACGGGGCCTTCGAGGTCGCGAGCAAGATAGGGAAAGTGTACGAGCAGCCGATCCCGGACTCGGAGCTCGACGACGTTCGCGTCGACGAGATGGGTCGTGTGTATACGCGTGCACCGACGCCGCCGAGCCCAAAGGCTCCGGGCGGGACCAAGATCGATCCGGACGCAGACGGGCGTCGCCGAGTCGGCGTTCGTGTCGACGGTGAGATCCTGCGTGGGTGGCCCACGCCGAGCGGCAAGCTGGAATTCTGGTCTCGCACGTTGGCCGAGTGGGGATGGCCCGAGCTCGCGATCCCGACGTACATCAAGAGCCACATCCATCGGCAGAATCTGGACACCGACCAGATGCCGCTGATCAGCACGTTCCGCGTGCCCGTGCAGATCCACACCCGCAGCACCAACGCGAAGTGGCTCGCCGAGATCGCGCACACGAACCCGCTCTGGATCCACCCGACGGACGCTTCTCGGCTGCGTGTGGAGAGGACCGGCGACCTGGTGCGTGTCGAGACCGAGATCGGCTATTTCGTGCTCAAGGCATGGATCACCGAGGGAATTCGACCGGGGGTCGTGGCGTGCAGCCACCACATGGGCCGCTGGAAACCCGAAGGCCATGAGGGTCCTCGCCTCGGCACGACGACGGTCGCATTGGATCAGCAGGGTACCGAGTGGGAGCTCAAACCCAAGAAAACGGGGGGCGCCTTCTCGTCCGCCGACCCGGACACGCTGCGCGTCTGGTGGACCGACGTGGGGGTCCATCAGAACCTCACCCACGCGGTGCACCCAGACCCGATCTCCGGCCAGCACTGCTGGCACCAGGCGGTGCGGGTCCTCCCCGCGCAGTCTGGGGATGCCCAGGGTGACGTTTCCGTCGACACGGCCAAGTCGCGTGCCGCGTATGAGAAGTGGCTCGAGCTGACTCGGTCCGCGGACCAGCACTCTCCGGACGGCACGCGTCGACCGTGGTGGATGCTGCGCCCGGTGCGACCGGAGCGCGCTGCGTACGAGCTGCCCAAGGAAACCGAACCCACGGCGGTCTGAAGCCCGGCGTGAACGAGATTCCGTCTTCGACGCCCGTCGAGCTCTTGAGGGCGCTCACCGTGCTCGCGGAGTCTCCGGGCCCCACGCACGCCACGGTGGCGAACGCGCTGGGCATTGCGGAGGCGCCCACGGTCTCGGAGTACGGCGACGTGTTCCTGTTTCAGCTCTACCCCTACGCCTCGGTGCATGTCGGGGCCGAGGGAATGATGGGGGGTGACGCGCGCCAGCGGGTGGCTGGATTCTGGAGCGCGCTGGGTCGCACGCCGCCCGCGGAGCCCGATCACCTGTGCGCGTTGTTGGCTCTCTACGCTTCTCTCTCCGAGGAGGAGGGACTTGAAGGCGCGCAAGATGCTCTGCTGGAGCAGAGCAGGGCAGCGCTGCTGCACGAGCACATCGGTCCCTGGCTTCCCCATTACCTCGCGCGGGTTCAGGAGCTGGCGTCCGGCTTCTACTCGTCGTGGGCCGAGCTGCTGTCGCAGCTCTTCGCGGCCGAAGCCGGACGCGCGGGACACCCCGAGTACCTCCCGCTCCATCTGCGCGAGGCTCCGGGGCTGCCCGACCCCCGAGAGGAGGGGGGTGACGCGTTCTTGGGCGGGCTACTCGCGACGGTGCGAACCGGGACGATACTCACGCGCGCCGACCTGGCGTCGATCGCGGGGGTGCTCGATCTCGGGCTTCGCGCGGGGGAACGACGGTACGCTCTGGCGAGCCTTCTCAGCCAGGAGCCGGCGGGTGTTCTGCTGGCGCTCGCGGCTGAGGCACGACGTCAGGGCCAAATGCATGCGGGCCGCACCGATCTTTGGGGCGCTACGAGTGACTTCCTGGCGAAGCGCGCTCGGCGAACTTCGGAGCTCCTGCAGCAATTGGCGGCCGAGGGCTTCGATCCGCTCGACTGCGAACGGGTCGAAACGACCGCCGACGTCGGATCATGAAGACGCAACTCCGTTCGGAACCCGGGCATCGCTTTTCCTCGAGGGACGTGTTCGCCGGGCTGGGGGTTGCCCTGGTGCTC
Organism: Gemmatimonadota bacterium; assembly: GCA_022560615.1. Taxonomy (NCBI): domain Bacteria; kingdom Pseudomonadati; phylum Gemmatimonadota; species Gemmatimonadota bacterium. The sequence continues at coordinate 37,037 of JADFSR010000024.1, read as the reverse complement.
ATCCCGCAGTCGATAGCATACGCTGAACTCGCAGGAATGCCGAGCCATCGCGGCTTGTACGCAGCCGCGTTGGCGCCGATCGCGGCAGCGTTCTTCGCGTCGTCTCCGTACCTGCAGACGGGTCCCGTCGCTCTCACCGCGCTGCTCACGCTCGGGGCTCTTCTCCCACTCGCTGAAGCGGGCAGCGCCGAGTTCGTGGGACTCGCCGCGCTGCTCGCCTTGGTGGTGGGGGTCGTCCGCATTCTGGTCGGCCTCTTGAAGGCGGGTTGGCTCAGCTACCTGATGTCCCGACCGATGCTGAGCGGCTTCACGTCGGCCGCGGCGATTCTGATCGTTTCGGCGCAGCTACCGGGAGCGCTCGGGTCGGCCGCTCCGGAAGGAAGCGTCCTGGGTCGGGCGGTTTGGGCGCTCGGGCATCCTGGGTCCTGGGAGGCGGCGTCGATCGGTCTCACCGCGGTCACGGTAGTACTGGTGCTCGGGGCTCGAGTGGTTCAACCCCGCGTTCCCGGTGGTCTGCTCGCGGTCACAGGCGGGTTCGTCTTCTCGATCGTTGCCGGATACGCAGGCTCGACGGTCGGCGACATCTCCGCCGGCATGCCCATGTTCACGCTGGAGCTACCGTGGAGTCGGCTCCCCGTGCTGCTGGTACCCGGGGCTGTCATCGCGCTGGTGGGCTTCGCCGAGGCGGCCTCCATCTCACGGCTCTTTGCGAGCGAGGATCGGGAGCGTTGGGACGCGAACCGGGAGTTCCTCAGTCAGGGCGCCGCGAACCTGGCCGCCGGACTCGCCGGCGGCTTTCCGGTCGGTGGTTCCTTCTCGCGTAGCAGCCTGAACCGACTGTCTGGCGCGCGTAGCCGCTGGAGTGGTCTTGTCACCGGCATCGGTGTGCTCGTCTTTCTGCCCTTCGCCGGTGTACTCGCTCCCCTCCCAACTGCGGTGCTCGCCGGCATCGTCATCGCAGCGGTCTCGACTCTCTTCCGCCCACGCGAGCTACTCCGTGTCTGGATATTTTCGCGGCCTCAGGCGTTCGTCGCGTGGGGCACGTTCGCTTTCACGCTGCTTCTGGCGCCGCACATCGAACAGGCAGTCCTGCTCGGAGTGGTCATGGCCACCGCCGTACACATGTTGCGGGAGCTGCGGCCCGGATTGGCTGCGAGGCGCGACGGAGACACGTTGCACCTCGAGCCGAAGGGCGTGCTCTGGTTCGGGTCCGCCCCCGCCCTGGAGGACGCTCTATTCGCGCGACTGGCCGACGAACCCGATGTTACGCGCGTCGTTCTCAACTGCTCGGGACTCGGCCGCATCGATCTGACCGGGGCGTACAGTCTCGCGGAGATGCTCGAGCAAGTGCGCCGGGCGGGCCTGGAAATGGAGATCGAAGGCGTGCCCGAGCAGAGCCGTCGCATTCTCGCAGCCGTGGGGGTGGGAACACCGACGCCCCCTGCTTCGTAGTGGAAGAGACAACTCATCCCTCGGGGGGACACTATGTTCTTTGCACTCTTAGCTGCCGGAATCGCTGGTGCCACCGGCGTATACGGGCATATCAAGTCGCGGAAATTCGTCGGCCAGCGGCTCCGCTACACTAGCCTGGTCGAGAAGCCGGCGATTGGGCTGTTCGCGGGCGTGGGCGCGATGATCGTGGCGGCACCGATCGTAGCGATTCTCCCAATCGTGGGTGCCGGGACCGCGATCGCGATCGGCGCCGGTATCGGCACCGGAGTAGCGCTTGGCGTGAAGGACTCCAAGAACCCCCCTCTGCTCGAGGATTGATGGGATGGGTGGTCGACGCGCTGCACCTCCATGACGCGCTTCCACCTTCGATGCTGTGCGAGGACTCTGTGCGCGGCGCTTCTCGTGGGCGTCAGCGCCTTTCCCGCCGCCGCGCAGTCGGAGGGAGAGGTAGGCCTGGCCATCGCGCAGGTGTGCGGGGAGGTCGACGAGCGCAGCGAAGGAGTGCTCGCCGGTACGGTGCGAGACGCGTCGACCGGTGTGGTGCTCGACAAGGCGACGGTAGTGATCATGTGGCAGGTCCCAGGCAGCGAGTATCCGGGGACCGCCGCTGAGCTCACCAACGCAGAGGGGTTCTTCCTTTTCTGTCACGCTCCCGGGGGGGTGGCCGTCGACCTTTACGCCGAGGTCCTCGACCGCGGGTCCGAGCCGCGCACGGTCGGCATCGAGTCCGGGACCTTGCTCATCGAACACCTCCTCATCGAAGTGTCCGACCCATCACAGCCGGGGTTCATCACCGGACGCGTCGTCGACCGCACAACCGGTCGAGGGATCGCAAACGCCGAGCTGACGATCCGTGACGAGGGCATCAGCACGCTGACCAACGACCGTGGGATGTTCACGCTCGACGAGGTTCCCTACGGCGTGTATGTGATCGACGTTCGGCACCTCGCTTATTCCGATCGGGAACTGCCGCTGCATGTCGCCGGTGGCCTTACCCAGAACGTCGCGATCGAGCTGTCCGAGCAGGCAATGGAGTTGGAGGGCCTCACCGTCACCGTCGAGCCTCGGAAGTTCTACAACGATATGGAAGGGCTCGTCCGGCGCATGAACATGGGTTTCGGGACGTTCCTGCTGCGCACGGACATCGAGCGGAGCGGGGCGACTCGGCTACCGCAGTTGCTCGAGGGGCTTGCGGGCGTGCGGCTGACGGACGCCGGCCGCAGCCTGGTCATCAGGGGTCGTCCCTGCACGCCAATGGTCTTCATGGACGGCAGACTCTATAGACTCGACCCCGATCTCGGCCTGAACGATATCATTACGTTCGACATCGAAGCGGTCGAATTCTACAAGGGGACGGCATCCATCCCGGCGGAGTTCAACTACAGCAACAACCTCCAGACTGGATGTGGAGCGATCGTGGTCTGGACTCGCAGGGGGCGTTGAGCCGGACCTCGGAGGACGGCGTCGGAGGTCTCCGCCGCGCGATAGGACTCAGCCAAGCGACCGCGATGGTGGTCGGCACCATCATCGGCGCGTCGATCTTCGTTCAGCCATCTGAAGTAACCGGGCAGGTCCCCACGACGCTCGGCATCTTCGCGGTGTGGCTCGTCGCAGGCGTGCTCACAATGTTCGGAGCCCTGGTATGTGCGGAGCTCGCGAGCAGCTACCCCGAGGCGGGTGGCGTATACGTGTACTTGCGGGAGGCTTTCTCCCCGGCGCTCGGATTCCTGTGGGGCTGGGCGATGTTCTGGACGATGCACTCCGGCATCATCGCGGCGATCGCGGTGGTGTGCGCTCGTTACCTCGGCTTCCTCGTCGAGTTGAACGACCTCGGTCAGAAGTCCGTCGCCATCGCCGCCATCGTGATCCTGAGCATAGTCAACTATGTGGGCGTGAAGCACGGCAGCGTACTGCAGACGGTGATCACTGCCGGGAAGCTCGTCGCGATCGGTGCGATCGTCGTTCTCGGCTTCGCGTTCGGGGGGGACGCGCACACGGTGGCAGTGAGCAGCCCCGCGCCGACAGAGCCGGGGTCCTTCGGCGTCGGAGAGTTCGGGCGCGCGCTCGTGGCGGGCCTATTCGCGTTCGGTGGGTGGCATATGGTCACCTACAACGCCGAAGAGACCAAGGATCCGCGAACCACGATTCCACGAGCTCTGATGATCGGAACGCTCGTCGTCACAGCATGTTATGTCCTCCTCAACGCGGTGTACCTCTACGTATTGCCGATGGCGACGGTCGCCTCGTCCGATCGGGTCGCTGCGGATGCCGCCGACGCGGTCTTCGGCCGCGGGGGCGGTGTGGCGATGTCAATGTTGGTGGTTTTCTCCAGCTTCGGCGCTCTTTCCGGCATCGTGCTGGCGGGACCGAGGGTCTACTTCGCGATGGCGCGAGACGGCCTACTCTTCCGCTGGCTAGGGGAGGTCCACAAGACGCACCGAACTCCTCACCGCGCGATCGCGCTCCAGGCCTTGTGGTCGAGCGTGCTGGTGCTCACCGGTTCCTACCGGGCGCTCTTCACACGGGTGATCTACACCGAGTGGATCTTCTTCGCGCTCATGGCGATCGGGCTCATCCTGCTGCGCCGCCGTGGGGACGTTCCACGTGCCTACGAGGTCTGGGGCTACCCGTGGGTGCCGGGGATCTTCGCGATGTCGGCGTTCGCGATCGTCGCGAATCAGGTGGCGTCGCAGCCGGTCGAAAGCCTTACCGGCCTTGGGCTGGTGCTCGTGGGGCTGCCCGTCTACTTCATGTGGGCTCGTAAGCCGGCGGCCGCGTAGAAGGGAACCAACACATGATTGTCGATTTTCACAACCACTACTTCCCGCCCGAGTACCTGGAGGCGATTCGGTCCGGGGGCAGTCATTTCCGGGTCACCACCGACGATGACGGGAACCCGGTGCTCCATTCGCCTGGTGACTACAACGTGCTGGTACCCGGGCACCGCGACCTCGACTTCCGTGAAAAGGTGCTCGACGAGGCCGGCGTGCGGATGCAGGTCATCACGTTCACGGCGCCAGGGACGAGCATCGAAACACCCGAGCGAGCGGTGCAATTGTGCCGGATCATCAACGACGCCCTGGCTTCAGAGGCGCGGGCGCGCTCCGAGCGGTTTACCGCGCTCGCGACACTACCCATGAACGCTCCCGAAGCGGCGGCGCGAGAAGCGGAGCGAGTCCTCGGCGAGCTCGACCTTCCAGGCGTGATGCTCCTCTCGAACGCGAGCGGCGTACCGCTCTTCGAGCAGCGCTTCTGGCCCGTTTACGAGCGGCTCAACGAGGCGCGTGCCGTGATCTACATCCACCCGACGTACCCCGTCGGCGTCGAGGTCATGGAGAAGTTCATGCTGATGCCGATGGTCGGCTTCCTGACCGACACCACGCTCGCCGCGGCCGGGCTCGTCTATTCCGGGGTGGTCGAGCGCTTCCCGGGTATCACGTGGGTGCTCGCGCACCTCGGCGGCGCGGTGCCGTATTTGGCGGAGCGCTTCGATCGCGGCTTCGAGGCCTATCCCGAGTGCCGCGAGCACTGCTCGACGCCGCCGAGTGAGCTGCTCAAGAACTTCTACTATGACACGGTGAACTTCGACACGCGGTGCCTCGACCTGGCCATCGACTTCGCCGGCGTGGATCACATCGTCGCAGGCTCGGACTACCCGCACATGATCGGGAGCCTCGACAAGATGGTCGACGGCATCTCTGGTCTCGACCTTTCGGAGGAAGACAAGAACAAGATCCGGGGGGGGAACGCGGCTCGCATCTTGGGGCTAGCACGATCATGAGCAACCGCCGTCCCGCCGATTCCAGCTCCCTTCCGCGGCGCGACCTTCTCAAGCTCGGCGTAGCGGGCCTCGGCCTGAGCGCCACGGGAACGATGCCGGGCCTCGCGGCCGGCGGTCCCTCACCGATTCAGGAACGGCCGGACCTCGGTCCTGCGCCCGCCGCCCCCTTCGCCGCACCGCCGATGGACGTCGTGCGGGTCGGCTTCGTGGGGGTCGGCGGCATGGGGGGTACGCACGTGCGCATCTTCCTCGGCCTCGAGGGCGTGGAGATCGTCGCGCTGTGCGACATCGACGAAGACCGCAACGTTGAGGTCGCGTCGTGGGTTACCGAGGCTGGTCGCCCGCGGCCGACCCTGTATGGCCGGAACGAGACCGACTTCGTCCGCATGTGCGAGACAGAGGATCTCGACCTCGTGTTCACCGCCACACCATGGGAGTGGCATGTTCCGGTGTGCGTGGCCGCCATGGAGAACGGCAAACACGCGGCGACCGAGGTGCCGGCCGCGTACCGTACCGACGACTGCTGGAAGATGGTCGAGTACGCCGAGAAGTATCAGAAGCACTGCCTGATGATGGAGAACTGCAACTACGACCGCCCCGAGATGATGGTCTTCCACATGGCCCGACTCGGACTTTTCGGCGAGATCCTCCACGCGGAGTGTGGCTACTTGCACGACCTCCGCTCGATCAAGTTCTCCGAGACGGGCGAGGGGCTCTGGCGCCGCGCGCACGCGATGGTCCGCGATGGAAACCTGTACCCGACCCACGGACTGGGCCCGGTGGCGAACGTCATGGATATCAACCGTGGTGACCGCTTCGACTATTTGGTGTCGATGAGCTCACCATCACGTGGGCTACAGGAGTGGGCGGAGGCACACTATCCGGAGGGCCACGCGAAGCGGCAGGAACGCTACATGCTCGGGGACGTGAACACGACGATGATCAAGACTGTCCGGGGCCGGACGATCTACCTGGGCCACGATACGAATCTGCCGCGTCCCTACTCGCGCATCCACATGGTCCAGGGCACGAAGGGGCTTTTTCAGGGCTATCCGCATCGCGTGTACGTCGAGGGCATGAGCCCGGAGCACCGCTGGCAGGACTGGATGGAGCTGAGAGAAGAGTTCGACCATCCACTCTGGAAGGACCTCGAGGCGCTGTCGGAGGGTGCCGGCCACGGAGGCATGGACTTCATCGAGGACTACCGATTGGTGAAGTGCTTGCGGGAGGGCAAGCCGACCGACATGAACGTGTACGACGCCGCGGCCATATCGGTGATCACACCTCTCACTGAATGGTCGGTTGCCAACCGCAGCCGGCCCATCGACGTGCCCGACTTCACTCGCGGACGGTGGGCGCAGTGGCCGAAGCTCGAGATCCTGAGGGCGTGACGAAGGACCGACCGACGCCCTCAGAGCTGTTCTCGTCGCTCTTCGGCGGCCCCCCGACCCATGTCGCGCGTGCGCCCGGCCGCGTGAATCTCATCGGGGAGCACATCGACTATTGCGGACTCGCTGTGTTACCGATGGCGATGCGACACGAGGCCCGGCTCGTATTCCGGCCGCGGCAAGACGGCACGGTCCGAATCACGAACGCGAACCCGGAGTTCGAGCCGGTCGAGTTCGAGATCAGTCCCGCGATCGCTCCCGGCTCGTCGGGTGACTGGCGCAATTACGTGCAGGCACCGGCGAACGAGATGGCTCGACGCTTCGCAATCTGGCGAGGCGTCGAGGGAGTCCTTTCCTCGGACGTTCCGGTCGCCGCGGGGCTATCATCCTCGACAGCGCTGGTGAACGCGGTTGGCCTCGCGCTCGCGCATGCGAACGAAGTCTCCCTCGCCCCCGCGGAATTTGCTGAGCTCATGGCCGAGGCCGAGCAGTACACGGGCACGCGCGGCGGAGGCATGGATCATGCCATCGGATTCGGGGCTCGGGCCGGCCACGCGGCTCGCATCACATTCAACCCTCTCGGAATGCGTCACCTCGCGGTGCCCGAAGACTGGTGCTTCGTAGTCGCAGACACGGGAGTCCGAGTTGAGAAATCGGGTCGAGCGCAGGCTGCGTACAACCAGCGACGCTCCGAGTGCGAAAAGGCCCTCGATGCCGTGGTACAATTCGCCTTGGAGCGTGATCGGCTTCCCACTACGCCTCGCGGCTATCCGGACCTGCTCCGGCTTATCGGAGCTGCTGAAGCGATCAGCATGGCGAAAGACGCGCTTCAAGGGCGCCTACTGAGACGCTTCCGCCATGTCGTGTCCGAGGCCGGTCGGGTCGACCAGGCAGCCGACTGCCTGTTGAACGCGGACCTTGCCGGGTTCGGCACGCTGATGGACGCTTCCCATGGCAGCCTGCGCACCGACTACCAGGTGAGCTCTCGGGAGCTCGACGAACTGGTGGCCATCGCGCGGGAGGGAGGTTGCGCGGGGGCTCGGCTCACGGGTGCCGGCTTCGGTGGCTGCATCGTCGCGCTAGCTGATCGGGGTACGGTGGATGCCGTTCTCGAGGCGCTCGTCGAGCAGTACTTCGAGCCCCGTGGGATGGGCGATCGCATCGACGATCGTCTCTTCGTCGCGGTGCCGTCGGCAGGAGCTTCGGTAGGCATTCTGTAGTGTCCGCGGGAGCTTGACGACGGTAGGCCCCGTCCCCTTTCTTCAGCCCTCTGGCCCATTCCCGCTCGCAACTCCGGTTCTGTGCTCGGTCCCTCGTCCAAGAAAATCATGCTCGGCGTGCTGGTGGCGTGTTTCGCCGTCCAGACGGGCTTGGTGTATTCGGACGACGTGGACCTCCAGCTGTCCGAGAAAGCGATCGAAGGGCGTCGACTCTTTCATGAGAAGGCGTGTCAAGTCTGCCACCAACTCTGGGGCCAGGGGGGATTCCTCGGCCCAGACCTCACGAATTCCGCGAGCCGCGTCGATGAGACGCGGCTCGCTTCGCTTCTGACTGTGGGTAGTGGTCAGATGCCGGCGTTGCACTTCGACCAGGCACAGATCGCTGCGATGCGAGCATTCCTGCAAGAGCTCGATCGTGCCGAGATCGGGCGTGGTGAGCTCCGACTCGGGAACCCCAACGAGGGGACGAGTCCGCAGGCCGCATTCGAGGCGGCAGTCGTCGACGCCTCATCGCCGCCCGGCGTGGCGGCCGGGTTCGAGGCGTTCCGCTCCGGTGCATGTAGCGCGTGTCACTTCCCCTTCCAAGTATCGATCGTTGGCGCGCCGGACCTTTCCACGGTCGTCGACGGCCTCGATGAGGCAGCGCTACACGAGGTGCTGACGAGCGGGCGCCCTGAGAAGGGCATGCCCCCGCCGGTTCCGGCCTTCTCGGAGACCCAGCGGCAGCAAGTGATCGAGTATTTTCGTTGGCTCAACAGCGATCGCGACGCGCTCCGGTCGGAGACCGAACGTCGGCAGTCGCTTGCAACGGTCGACTGGTCGCGACTTCCGTGGTGGGAGTACCGGTGAGGGCAGCCGGGGGCTTCTGGCTACCGTTCAACGAGGCCGATCCTGTTCGGCAGTTCGCGACGGTCATGTTCATCCGCGGCGGCCTGATCGCGATGAGTATCACCCTGTTGGGTGGCATTCTGGGCGCCTTGTATTCGGTGCCCGCGCTCGCTCCTTCGTTCCAATCGATCGGGCTCGATCTCCGTCAGCTTCGGCCCATTCACACGGCGTTCGCGTCTGCGTGGATCTTTCTCGGGGGCGTGGCCGTGGTGCATCGCTGGCTTCAGGATCACGGGGGAGTGGCGACGGCTGGTGATCGCTGGAGACTACGCATCCAGGTCGGGTCGTGGGCGATCGCGGGTACGGGGATCCTGGTTACGCTGGCGATGGGGATCGGGTCGGGTCGCGAGTACGTGGGCTTCCACCCGGTCTTCAGCGTGTTCATCCTGCTCGGGTGGATCTGCTACGTATGGAACTTCTTCCGGGTGGCGGGCCCTGACTTCTTCGAAAGGCCGCTCTACCTGACGATGTGGGGCGTCGGCATGCTCCTCTTCATCGTCACGTTCGTGGAGCAGCACCTCTATCTACTACCGAGCTTCTTCAGGAACCCGGTGCAGGATCTCCAGGTGCAGTGGAAGGCGACCGGCACCCTGGTCGGGAGCTTCAACCTCTTCGTCTACGGCGCGGTCATCTACATCGGCGAGCGCATCAGCCGAGACCCCCGGTACGGTCATTCCAGGCTCGCGTATGCACTCTTCGCCGTAGGGCTGCTGAATGCGTTCACGAACTTCGCACACCACTCGTACCATCTGCCGCAGGATCACATCGTCAAGTGGATCTCCTTCGTGGTGAGCATGTTGGAGATCACGATCCTGTGCCGCGCCGTATACGAGTTGTGGAAGCTCGTGAACGTGACTGACGAGCAGGCTTTCTGCGCCGCGCGAGGCAGCTTCGCCGCATCGAAGTACTGGACGGTCTTCATCCTGTTGTCGGCGGTATTGATCTCGATTCCGCCGCTCAATGCGATCATCCACGGCACCTACGTCGTGACTGGGCACGCGATGGGCGCCACGATCGGGATCGACACCATGATCCTGCTCGGGGCGATCATCTGGATCCTCGGTGAACACCTGCAGGCGCGAGAGGGTGAGCTTGCCGCCAGCGTGCTGCACACGCGGGGCGTGAAGCGGATCGTTGTGGGACTCAACCTGGGTGTCGCTGCGCTCGTAGTGTGGCTCCACGTTTCCGGCGTGATCACCGGAGTGAGTCGCGCCGGCTTTTCACCAGGTGAGACATACGTGCCGCCCACATGGCTGGCGGCGTGGAACGGCGTGCTGTTCGCGGCGACCGGAGCTGTCGCGCTGGTATTCTTCGTGCTCTTGTTAGCCCGACTTATCCCGATCGCGTTTCGTTACTGGTGGGTCGCCCCCGAGCGGGTGTAGCCGCGATCAGCGCACACCCACACGCGGGAGTGTCTTGAAAAGCCCCACGGCCGCGGCGGCAGCGGCACCGAAGCAGACGGTCGATAGACCTACCTGGCCGTACAGCGCGTACCCCGTCCCACACAGTGCGCCGTACACCACGACGCACGCCAGGAACCAGGCGAGGAAGGCCGCACTCGGGCCCTGGGCGTCGCGGTCCGGCTCCAGTCCGAGGCCAGCTCCTCGCCAACCCGGGCCCATCGGCTTGATCAGCTCGTGGAAAGTCCGCAGAGTGTCCGGCTGTGCCGGAGGGGTGAGAAACGTCACGGTCACCCAGCCCACCGAAGTGACGAGCACGCCGAGCACGAGTTGAAGCGATGGGTCCACAGGCTCGAATCCGAGCGCTTCGTGTCCGAACTGGAAGTAGATCGCGACGAGGAACGAGAGCACCATCGCCGACAGCTCGCTCCACACGTTGATGCGCCACCAGAACCAGCGCAGCAGGAAAACCAGCCCAGTTCCCGCTCCGATCTGTAGCAGGATCTGGAACGCCTGGAGCGCGTTCTCGAGCCACAGCGATACGATGCCCGCGAGCACGATCAGCCCCACCGTCGCGGCACGCCCGACTTGCACGTAGTGCCGCTCGTCCTTGGCGGGGGCGACGAATCTCCGGTAGCAGTCGTCGACGATGTACGACGCCCCCCAGTTGAGGTGCGTGCTGATCGTCGACATGTACGCCGCCGCCAACGAGGCCACGACCAAACCGAGCAGCCCGGATGGCAAGAAGACGAGCATCGCAGGGTACGCGAGGTCGTGGCGGACGATCGACGGATCGACCAGCGGAAACGCCGCTTGGATCGACTCGAGCGTCGGATACATGATGAGCGATGCGAGCGCGACCACGATCCACGGCCACGGTCGCAGCGCGTAGTGCGCGATGTTGAACCAAAGGGCCGCTTTGAGCGCGTGGGACTCGTCCTTCGCTGCGAGCATGCGCTGGGCGACGTAGCCACCGCCTCCGGGCTCTGCGCCGGGATACCAGGTGCTCCACCACTGGACGGCGATCGGCACGATGAAAACGGCGGTAGCGGTCCTCATGTCGGTGAAATCGGGGAGCAGTCCGAGTTTGCCCTCGAGCGCCGGGTTCGCGAACAGACCGGAGAGTCCTCCCACGTCTGGTTGGATGACCGCGTAGTACGCCGCGGCGAACGAGCCGATCATCGCTATGGCGAAGAGCAGAAGATCGGTCACGACGACGCCCCAGAAGCCAGACGTCGCCGAGTACAAGGCGGTCACAGTGCACGCGACCAGCACGACCTCGTACTTCGACGCCCCGAGCACCACGCCGCCGATCTTGATCGCGGCGAGCGTCACGGTCGCCATGATCATCACGTTGAAGAAGACGCCGAGGTAGATGGCCCGGAATCCTCTCAAGAACGCGGCCGGTCGGCCCGAGTAACGGAGCTCGTAGAAGCCGATATCGGTCAGGACTCCGGAGCGGCGCCAGAGCTGAGCGTAGAAAAAGACGGTGCACATCCCTGTGATCAGGAATGCCCACCAGAGCCAGTTCTGGCTGACGCCTCCGGTACGAACCAGGTCGGTGACGAGGTTGGGCGTGTCCGTGGAGAAGGTCGTCGCCACCATCGACGTACCCAGCAGCCACCACGGCATTGAGCGGCCACCCAGAAAGAACTGGTCGGTCTGGCTCCCGGCTCGGCGCGCGAAGTAGAGGCCTACGGTCAGCGCGATGACGCCGTAGGCCGCGATGACGGACCAATCCAGTGAGGTGAGCTGCATCTAGAAGGGTGATCGGCGGCTAATCGCCCATCGCGGAAAAGCCCTGGGCTAGGCTAGCCGGATACGCGCCCTCGTCGACGCGTTGGCGCAAAGTCTCCAGCGCACGGCTACGATCCTCAGCATGCGTCACGCCGAACCATGAATCCGGGGCGTGCAAAACGTAGACCTGTGACGCGCCGATCTGGATCTGGTTGTTCACCGCGGTCGAAAGGAAGAACTCGCGGTCCGTGTCCGCGCCCCAGCGACCGAGGAAGCGAGTGAACTGTCTCCGCATGTGATCGATCACGGGCGCGGTGAAGCCCCACAAATTCATGGACACGATCTCGTCGCCGGAAAGCTCGAGCGTGCTGCCATCGGTGTACATGCCAGTGATCCAGCCATCGATGCGGCGGATCTCACGTACCTCGGAGATGCGCGATAGCAGCCCGTCCCGACTCAGGACGCAGACCCCCCGAGCGACGCCAGCATGTCCCGACAGGGTGTGATCGAGCGTGTACCCTACCAACGCCGCCTCTGTGGGCACCGGATCCTGGGACAGATGCTGGTACATCATCGAGAACGCGCCGGGGCCATAGAGGTCGTCGGAGTTGCACACCGCGAAGGGTCTGTCGATGAGCTTCGACGCGCACAACACGGCGTGGCCCGTACCCCACGGCCGTATGCGATCGGGAGGTGCCCGGAACCCCTCGGGCAGCTCGTCGAGGTCCTGGTGGACGAAGTCCAAGGGGACATTGCCGCCCACGACCTTGGACACATGGTCGCGGACTGCTTCCTCGATCTCCGGCCGCACGACGAAGATCATTCGGGCGAATCCGGCACGGACGGCGTCGAAGACGTTGTAGTCCATGATCGTTTCACCGTTGGGGCCCAAAGGGTCAAGCTGCTTCAAACGCCCGTAGCGCGTGGACAGGCCGCCGGCGAGCACGACCAGCGGTAGGGTCACGAGCCGAGGTGCTCCCGGAAGAACTCGATCGTCAGCGGCCAGGCGCGTTCGGTCGCGCGTTGGTTGGCCCCCTCTTGCCCGGGCTGGTTGCGCAGGAAACCGTGCCCCGCTCCGTCGAAAATGCGTGACTCGAACGACTTTCCGAGCGCGCGCATCGCTTCTTCCGCCCTGGGGATCGTGGAATTCACCCGGTTGTCGTTCCCGCCGTACAATCCGAGCACCGGCGCCCCAATCGTTTCATATCCGTCGTCTGGGGAGCTGCCGTAGTATACGACGGCGGCGTCGAGATCGGCGAAGTCGATCGCGAAGCCGAAGCTTCGGCCGCCTCCCCAGCAGTACCCGACCACCCCGACAGCGTCGCTCGCCGCTGGGAGGCTCGTCGCGTAAGACGCGGCACCGTGCAGGCGGCGGTTCACGTCCGTGACGTCGAGCGAGCGCACGGCGGCCACGCTCTCTTGGCGGTCCATCGACTCCGAGCCGCCACCACCAGGTCCGGTACCTGTGAGAAGGTCCGGCGCGATCGCGATGAAGCCATCCGCCGAGAGCTGGTCCGCGACCGAGCGGATCCAGTCCGTGAGGCCGTATATCTCGTGGATCACGACGACGACCGGCGCGGCGTCGCTGCGCTCGGGGTACGTGACCCACGCCCGTACCATATCGCCTCCGCCAGCGTCATAGTCGATCCACTCGCCGTGCCGCGGCGAAGCGTCCAGGCGCGCGCGCGCGCCCTCCTCGTCCGGCGGCAGGGACTGCCCCGCCACGGGAGCTGCGGCGATCATGAGCGCGAGCAGAGCTGCCGAGTGACGTATCGTCATCATCCTACCCTCCGTGCCTTTCGGGTTCATCACGTACCCATGCCCGCGTACCTCACGCCGGTCAGGTCCGCGATGTCTCGCTTCCACGTCGTGAGATCGGTTGGGCTGAAGTCCCGAAGATGGGAGTGACCGCAGGCGCGCGCGAGCACCTGCATGAGTTCGATCGAGGCTTCGAGGAAGTTGGCGAGTCGCCGGGCGGACTTGTCCACGATGAGCCGGGCCCTAAGCCCTTTTTGCTGCGTCGCGATTCCGACCGGACAGTTGTTGGTGTGGCACGCGCGCATTCCGAGACACCCGATGGCTTGCAGGGCCGAGTTCGCGATCGCGACGCCGTCTGCCCCGAGCGCAAGCGCTTTCACGAAGTCCGACTCCGTGCGCAGCCCTCCGGTGATGATGAGGGTCACACCGTCGACGCCGCACGCGTCGAGGTGACGCCGAGCGCGGGGCAGCGCCGCGAGTGTCGGGACCGAAATGTTGTTCTTGAAGATCTCGGGGGCAGCGTCTGTTGCGCCGCCTCGCCCGTCGAGAATGATGTAGTCGCACCCGACCTCGAGCGCGAAGTCGATGTCGTCCTCGATATGCTGCGCGCTCAACTTGAAGCCGATGGGGATGCCACCGCTGACCTCGCGCACTTCTTCGGCGACCGCTCGGAAGTCGTGGACCGTCACTAGGTCGGGGAAGGCGGGCGGGCTGATCGCGGCCCGACCGACCTCGAGCCCACGTACTTCCGCGATCTTGCCCACCACTTTCGCACCGGGCAGGTGACCACCGGTACCGGTCTTCGCGCCTTGCCCGCCTTTGAAGTGGAACGCCTGGCACTTCGCGACCTTGTCGAGGCTCCAACCGAACTTTGCTGACGCTAGCTCGTACAGGTAGCGGCTATTCGCTTCGCGCTCTTCCTCCAGCATGCCTCCCTCGCCTGAGCAGATCCCGGTTCCGGCTAGCTCCGCTCCTGTTGCCAACGCGACCTTTGCTTCCTCGGAGAGAGCTCCGAAGCTCATGTCGCTCACGAAGATCGGGACATCGAGGCGAAGAGGCTTCAAGGCGTTTGGGCCGATCACGAGCTCGGTGCCTACTGGCTGGTCGTCCATCGCGGGGCGTCGGGCCAACTGTGCGGTGAGGAGCTGCAGGTCGTCCCAGCGCGGCAGCTCGGTGAGCGGGACCCCCATCGCCGAGACCACGCCGTGGTGACCGACCTTTGACAGCCCGTCTCGCGCGAGGCCCTGGATATAGTTGTTGTGCGGTTCCTCCGGGCCCCCGTGCACGTCCTGATACAAGCCGAGATATTCGTCGCGGCGGTAGGGCTGCGGGTGTGCCTCCGCGAACTCAGCGACCTCGGCCACCCACACCGCGTCCGCCTCTTGGTCGATCACGGCGGCAAAGCGGTGCAATGCCTCGTCGTTGTTGTATTCGCTGGCACCCGTGTCGTACCGATAGTCCCAGCCGTGGACACCGCAGATGAGGTTCTGCCCATCGATATAGCCGTCCGCGAGCAGAGCGCCCCGGTGATGACAACGCCCATACAACACCGCGACCCGGTGGTCAAAGCGGATCACGACGAGATCTACGTTCGAGACCAGCGCCGTATGCGGGCTGCCGGTCTTCGAGCTGGCTCCAAACGGCGACGCGCGCACGCGTTCCGTCCACAGTTGGGAGGTTCATTCACGACTTCCTGGTTGGATGGTGGCTGAGTGTTCGACACTCTCTTCGGGTGGATGCCGCCGCAAGTACGTCGGTAGGTGGATGTAGTCCTTGCCAGCGATTGTTACAATCCGTCTACGTCTCCAATACGCCAAGTGCCGTAGGGACCCGGACCCCCCAGAGGTCTCATCCTTCGGGCACCTGGGAGCGAGAGCGGCTCCGTGAAGTGCACCAAGGGGGGAGAGGCCATGTGGGAGATACTTACAGGACTGCTGGTGGGAACGGCGGTCAGCGGGGTTCTGCCGCTCGTAAACGCAGAGCTGCTGGTCGTGGCAGCAGCCGTGGTGGTGCCAGGGCCCGCGCTGCCACTCGTGGTGGCGGTGTCAGCGATCGGCCAGATGAGCGCCAAGACGCTGCTGTTCTCCTTGGCGCGCTGGGCTCCGGCCAAGCTACCGGTGAAGGCGCGAGCCAGGGTCGAAAAGGCCTCCGGGGCTGTTTCCGAGCGAGGCGGGGCGGTGAGCTCGCTCGTCTTCACGAGCGCCACGCTCGGTTTCCCGCCGTTCTACGGCGTCAGCCTCGCGTGCGGCACGTTGCAGATGCCCTCGCTGCCCTTCATCCTGTCCGGCACCGCCGGCCGCGCGGTTCGATTCGGTGTGCTCGCGTGGGCAGGACATAAGTTCGGTGCATCGGCCATCGAGCTGCTGGCCAAACAGGGCTTCGCTTCGTTCTTGATCGGAGGCTGACTCATGCAAACCCAAGTGCTTGTCGACGCCGCCGAATTCTGGGGTCGTCTCAAGGACGACCTGCGAGATGCACGCGAGCGCGTCTATGTTCAGACCTTCTCGTTCGAAGGGGACAGAGTCGGTACCGCGCTCGGACGAGCGCTCGAGCGGTGTAGGGCGATCGATCGGCGGCTGCTGGTGGACGGCTTCAGCCTGCTCTACCATAACGATAGGTTGATCCCTGGCCCTGCGTGGCTCGAACGCCCGTTCCGCCGGGAGGTCAAACTCACCCACCGGTGGGTGAGCCGGCTCCGTGACGGAGGCGCGCGGGTCAAGTTCGGCAACCCGATCGGCCCCTGGCCCCTCAAGCTGGTTCGCAGAAATCACAAGAAGCTCGTGGTCATCGACGATCGGATCTCGTATTTCGGCGGCATCAACTTCAGTGAGCACAACTTCGAGTGGCACGACGTGATGTTTCGGGTCGAGTGCTCGGAGTTCGCGCGCGTCCTCGCGGGCGACTTTCGAGCTAGCTGGGACGGTAGGCCTCAGACGATGGATGAGCAGGTTGGCCCGTTCCGCGTCTTGTCGCTCAATGGACGTGGTAATTCTCGAATGTTGCGGCCGGTGCTCGAGGCGATAGCAGCTGCACAGCGGTCGATCGACGTGATGAGCGCGTACCTGTCCCACCCGTTCACGCACCACCTCGCGGCTGCGCAGCGGAGAGGCACGCGGGTGCGGGTCCTTACGCCGGCCGCGAACAACAAGTCGAACCTCGCCCGCCACATTCTGCAACGCGCGCATCGGGACGACTTCGATGTGTTCCGGTTCCCGGGCGTGATGAGCCACATGAAGGCGATGCTCATCGACGACGAGCTACTTGTCGCCGGTTCGAGCAACTTCGACTTCATGAGCTACCACATCCTGGAGGAGATCATCGTCATGACCCGCGATCCGGCTACGGTCGAGTCCTTCGTCGAGCGCGTGTGGATCCCCGACCTCGCGGGGGCGAGTCAGGCGCGCGTCCATCCGAGCATCGGCACGTGGTATGGTGACGCTGTCGTGCGCGTGGGAGCCGCCGTCGCCGGCGCCCTGGCAAGGCCATGAGGACCGTGGCGTGGGGCCCGTTGGCCACGGCTTGTGCGACGTTGCTGCTCGGTATCGGAATCCCCAGCGGATCGATGGGCGCGCAGCAGCTCCCAAGGATCACCGTGCCCGCGGTGGTTCCGCTCGTGAGTGACGCCGCGAAGCCAACTTGGGCCGTGGAAGGCGTACCTGACACGGTCTGGTTGCTGGTCAAGGCGTCTTCTGAGGTGCTCGACGATGAGGACCGGATGAAGGCGCTGCTCGAAGACGCAGAGGCCCAGGCCCGCGCGGCGGTCGAGGAGGAGGACAACGTCGCCCGACGCTTCGCGCTCGCCGTGGTGCTCGGGATGCGAGCGAATGAGGAGGGGGGCCGCACCCGCGTCCTCAAGGCGTCGGATCTGCACAAGGAGTTGGACGTGATCCTCGAGCGCGCTCCCGATCACGCGGGGGCACGTCACTTGATCGGGCGCCTGCACGCTGGGATCCGGCGCATGAACCGGATCACGAGGTGGATTGCGACGAATCTTCTGGGGGGGGCCGAACTCAAGAAGGCCACGTGGGAGCTCGCGGAGCAGAACTTGCTTTTCGCAGAGCAGTACGCCCCTGACGTGTCGGATCATCACTTGCAGCTAGCCAATCTGTATCGGGACACCGACCGTTCCGAGCTTGCGCTGCGCGAGGTGGGGCACGTGATGGAGATGCGGCTGACTTCGCTGATGGAGGAAGCCGTGCTTGACGAGGCGCTCGCGCTGAGAGAAAAACTCGGCCGGTAGTCGACCCCTTGCGGGAACTCGGAGCTAGTCGAGCATCCCGGCGTGGAAAGCTAGGCTTCGGCTTCCGCTTTGGCCTTCCGGGCCCGGCGGAAGAGGAACACGCCAACGCCGAGTGCGGCGCCGACACCGAGTGCCATCAGCGCGATCTTCAACGCCACGGCGAGCAAGCCCATGACCCAAGCGGTCACTGGAATCATGAGAATCTTGAGGGCCTCCAACAGGAGCCAGCCGATGATCCCAGTAGCCGTCAGTCCCGCTGCAAACCTCATCACGTCGCCCTCACTTCTGAGTTCCCGCCGCGGCCGTCACCGAGCCATCGTTCGCTGAGGGAGTCTACGCGAGTCGGTAGGCCAGGGTTTCAGCCGTTGGATACAAAATAGTCGCATGTGGTTGCGCAGGCGAGACAACGCCTCGGGGGTCTGGAGCGTCGAAGGAGGTTGAGGGTCGGAGGTCGGAGCTGGATCATCCGGAGCGCGCGGTAGCTCTGGCGGACCGAGCCGAAACCGTCCGGCTGATTCGAACGTATTGGGACGTGAGCGAGGCGGCAGGGGTCGCCTTCCGGAAAGCGGTGGGAGAGGGACGATGATCAACGCACATATCGATGAGAAGAAGGGAGCCCCGTGGTGGGCTGCCATCGCCGCGCCCCTGGTGGGCGTCCCGCTCATGGTCGCGCTGCTGACACTCGCATCTCCGGAGGAGAACGCACCAGTGGGCGAGCCGGAAATCGGCGTTGGCACGGAGCAGGTGGAACCTCAGGTCGTACATCCGACCGAGCTCGAATCCGACTACATCGAACAGCACCGACAGAGCTGACCGGCTCTGCTCGCGGACCATTCGTTCGCGGATTCTTCAGCTTCAGTGCAGATTGCGCCGCCCGCATCAGGCGGCGTTTTTTGTTGATGGAACTTCTGTCCCCCCGAAGGCCGTATAGGCTTCCATGGAAGAGATCCGCATTCCCAACGACGCTACGTACGCTCCGGTCTCGCTGACCGACGTCATCGCCGCTGCACCCCTCGCCTCGAGGCTCCTGCTCGGCGCGACCCTCCCCGGAAGAGTTCTCAGCGCTGCTGCGTTCGGCATGTACGCTGGCAGCGCAGTGAAGGACTGGTTGAGTCGTCGCGAAATGAAGTGGATCGACTTCGACCGCGAGTTCGGCGCGGACATCAAGAGCCTTCAGGAGATGCCCGACGACGCTCGTCGGGACGAGATATCGAGGCTCGCGACCCGACTCAACGACATGTACACCGACGAACGAGTGCCGAGGGCCGAGCTCGCCAAAGCGGTGAACGAGCACCTCACGGAGTACATGGCCAGCATCACCGGCCAGCGCGTGCACACTAGCTCCGAGATTCGGGACTTCACGCTCGCCAAGCTGATCTTCCCCTTCGCGATCGGAGTCTGCGACATCATCTCGGGGGACGTCGCTCTGTTCAAGGACACCGGCGTTTTCGAGGCGCACGTAATCTGTCACGAATTCGTGCACCGGAAGGGCTACTGGAAAGAGCTTCACGCCCAGGCGCTAGCCTACCTCGCGCTCATGTCTTCAGGCGATCCACTGATGGTCCAGTCTGCGCTCGCGGAGCGTCTTCACCGGCAGCTCAAGTCGATCGCGGGCGAGGATCATCAGGAGTACCACGACCTCGTGGACGGTCTACGGTTGCGCTCGGAACTGGCAAATGAGCTGCACGCGCTACGTCCGGACGCCGGCGTCTACGAGAGCTCGGTCTCGCTCGTCATGAAGAAGCTGTACGACGAGCGCATGAAGCTGACCGGTCAAAACGGGCTGTCGGACTACGATGTAGGCTTCACGAACTTCCTGTGGACCTTCCAGCGCAGTCCCAACGCTCGTCAGGAGCGGTGGCAGGGGGAGTTCTAACTCGGCGCGCTCCCGAACAGATTCATCTGGGGCTTCCCCGGGTCCGGAGGCCGGACGAACGAGGCGGCGGAGAGCGCGGGAGGCCGGTTGAGCCCCAGACGGGCGCTCGTCACCTGGAAAAGAGATCGGAGGTGGTCTGACCAGGGCCCTTCACCCCTCCCACGCACGCCGTACCGGCTGTCGTACAGCTTGCCGCCTCTCATGTCACGCACGCGGTTGAGCACCTTGTCCTTGCGACCCGGGAAGTGCTGCTCGAGCCATGTAGAGAAGATGTCCTTCACCCCGTGGGGAAGTCGGAGCAGGATGTATTCGGCGAACGAGGCCCCCGCTTCGGCAGAAGCCTCCAGAATCGCGGGCAACTCGTGGTCGGTGAGGCCGGGCACGACCGGGGCGACGTTCACGCCAACGGGGATCCCTGCTCCCGCCAGCACTCGGATCGCTGCCAATCGGCGCTCCGGGATCGAGGCCCGCGGTTCCATGACACGCTGGATGTCCCGGTTCAGCGACGTGACGGAGAGCACAACCGCGACGGCGTTGTGCTCAGCGAGCTCTGCCAGCAAGTCCACGTCACGTGAGACGAGGTAGCTCTTCGTGATGATTGCGACCGGGTTCCGGAACTCGGCGAGCACCTCCAGGCATCGGCGCGTGATCCCCAGCCTCCGCTCCGCCGGCTGATACGCATCGGTATTGCCGCTCAACCCGATCACCTGCGGTTTCCACTTCCTGGCCGACAACGCCTTTCGCAGCAACTCTGGCGCTTCCCGCTTGACCAAGATCTTCGTCTCGAAGTCGAGTCCGGCGGAGAAACCCAGGTACTCGTGCGTGGGCCTCGCGTAGCAGTACGCGCAGGCGTGCTCACACCCCCGGTAGGGGTTGATGCCCACGTTGAATCCCACATCCGGCGAATCGTTGTAGGCGAGGATCGAGCGTGTCGCGTCGTTCAGGAGAACCGTCTGAGGCGTCGGGTCGTCGGGGTCGGTCCAGCCGTCCCGGTCGAAGTGCAGTCGCTCGAACCGATTGGGCGGATTCCAGGTCGTTGCCCGGCCGCGGAGGACGGGCAGGGCTTGTGTGCTCGGCATGTTGAACAAGGTAGCCGAATAAAAACCGAAAGTCGAGGCGGCTCTAGACGGACCTGGTGGCGCAGGAATGCCGGAGGCCCCTTCCGCTATGCAGAAGGGGCCTCTGGGTCATGATCGGGCGAGCCCGCCCGCGTCGTTCAACTCAGACGTCAGGCCTGCTCGATGTCATAGCAGACACGCCAGTCGACCATGTTCTCAGGGTCGCCTGAGCCTTCGTCGGTCGGCTGGTGACGACCGATCCAGGAGGACGAGGGGCCGATGAACTCGCGCCGATAGTTCTCGAGGTGATCGTTGGCCGTCAACTGGTCCAACTCGACGCCGAAAAGCTCTACGACCAGGCTCTCCCCCACCTTACCTTCGTACAAAGTCTTATCGATCTTGTCGACTTTGTTGCGCCGGGGGTGATCGGAGATGGACCAGTAGCCCTGTTCCGGGAACTCCACCTCATGGCTGTCGCCACCGGTGGTGATCTTCGAGCGGAATCGGAACTCGCCCTCGTCGTCCCACACGGCTTCTTTGTTGTCCTTGATCTGAATCCACCGCAGGATCACGCGGATTCGGTCGACACCATTCTCCGACATCAGTGCTCCCGGTTTCGTCGAACCTGAAGAATGTGGGTGAAATAGAGCTTCTAGCGGTCGCTGGTCAAGGGTCGGGGCTGAAGCCGGCGGGCAGCAGTTCTACGACTTCGCGACCTCGGACATCAGTGCCAATTGGTTCTCTTCACTGTCTTTGAAGAAGGCCAACCACAACTCGTAATCTCCCATATCGTGGACGAAGTGCGGGTCGACATCAAATGTTACGCCGCGTGCGACCAGCGTCTGGTGTGCGCCGTCGATGTCGGGGACCTTGTAGTACAGGATCGAGCCTCCAGGGCTCTCAAGGGGCCTCCATGTCGGACCAGGAAGGCGCGAACGACCCGGCCACCGACCTTGCGGACCGGTTGCACTCGGCCGCGATCCACCTGCTGCGCCATCTTCGCCAGGAGGACGACGCGTCCGGGCTGACCGCACCCCGCCTCTCGGCACTGTCGGTGATCGTCTTCCGGGGACCGCTCACCGTGGGGGAGCTTGCGCATGCCGAGCAGGTGCGTCCACCCACGATCTCTCGCCTCGTGAGTGACCTCGAGGAACAGGGTCTAGTTGGGCGCAGGGAGGACCCGGAGGACCGGCGGGTCCGTTGGGTCGAGGCGACCAAGAAGGGACAGCGCTTGTTGCACCAGGGGCGCCGGCGTCGTGTCGATCGACTCGCGCAAAGACTGCGCTCGCTTTCAGGCAACGACAAGAAGACGCTCACGAGTGCGGCTGCTCTGCTCGAACAGCTCGTGAGACCGTAGCAGCCCGTGGCAGGAGTGCCACGGGCTGCTCGCCAAGCTCACCTACCGGATCGGGATCCTGAGTGTCAGCTGATGAGTGAGTACTGAGGCGTCCTGAAGCGTGAGCGGGGCTTCGGGGGCCACGATGAAGTCGGCACCGGCACTCAGTGGAGCCTCAGCCACGCCGCGCCACGCCTGCACCGTTCCTGGCTGGCCGGTTCCGGTCGTGAGGCGGCCAGCGTACGTGAGCTCGAGGTCCGAGAACCGGAAGGTGGCGCCGAACGTCGGCGTCCACTCCATCCACGACTCGTCTTGCTCGCGAAAGGAGTTCTCGACGTGATTGGTCTGCTCGAGTGTGTAGTCGTAGGAGCGAACTTCGAGTCCGCCCTGTAGCCCGACATCCTCCAGCTGATGGGAGAGACCGGCGCGCAGGATCACATTGGTGAAGAAGAAGTCGTTTTCGATCGTCCGTCCGCCCGCCTTGATCAGCATACCGTCGTCGGTCACGACGTCCTCATCGGCTTCCTGCCACGTCTCGCTCCAGATCGGCTGCAACACGACGTCGATCCCGAAGGTGGTCGGGCCGCGTGTACGGCCGAATCCGAATCCGGCCTCGTACGCCCACGTCGTGCCGGGGTCACGAGGGATGTTTTGGATGCTGTAGTTGGGGATCTTCGGATGCGACTTCCGATTGACGGTCGCCGCCGCTCCCACTCGCCAACCTGGAGCGTCGAGGTCTCGGTCCCAGGAAAGCTGTCCTCCCCACGTTCGCGTCTTGTCTTCGTTGATCTCGATACGCGCCCGGGCGACGGGGGGCTGCATCGGATCGTCCCAAGTGAAGTCGACGTACATGACGTCGTGGGTCATCGATATGCGATTGTTGACGAGGATGATCGCCAGACGCTCGCGTTCCCCGTCGCGATACAATCCCAATCGCAGATCGGAGATGCTGCCCGACTGCTCAATACGGTCCGCGCCGGCGTACAAGAGGTCGACGCCATCCAGCGCATCGAGATGCGCCGTCGAGGCTGCCAGACCTACCGACCACGGACCGGCTCCGAGCCGGCGCCCAACGAAGCCGCTTGCGTAGAGGTTGCGGGACGAAACGTCGCTCAGGCGACGCGGCGGCCCGATCCAGTCCACCCAACGATCGATGAAGAAACCGGTGCGCCTCGAGTTGTCGATCTGTTGTAGCGCGAGCGATGCACCCCCGAACCATTCGGCGCCGCGGAAGAGGCCTGCGAGGGGGAACGTCTTCCCGGAGCCACCGTTGTCGGAGATCCTGTAGAAGGTGGGCGACCCCAGGAACGAGGACTCGTTGATGAAGACGCCCTTGGCAGGGTTGACCCATGGATCGCCGAGGGAGTCGTTCACGGCGAAACGGACTCCGGCCATGCCGAGGTTGGCGCTCGGCAGAATGAGGAACTGGTCGCCCGACGCGACCGGTATCGTGCGGATCGGCACGAGCTGGGCGGCGAGCGGCACCGCGTGGATCGAGAGAAGCGCGGCGAGGGCCGCAAGAGCACGAACGAATGAAAGGCGCATCGTCACCTCCGGTAGTCGGCGGCACCTCGGCCGCCGTCACTCAGAGAACGACTGCGGGCGGGCAGCCGTGACGCCTCAGAACGAGAAGGCCACTCCGAAGACCGGAAGTAGCGGCCGTTCGGCGAGGGGCGTAAGCTTGTCGCTCCGCCACGACTGGAACGTGTAAAAGAGCGCATCGCGACGGTCGAGCGCGTTCAGGACACGCAGGTATGGCCGCACGCTCCAGCGTCGGCCGCCCCATTCGGGAGTCAGGAGCGCGTGCACCTCGACGTCGATGCGAAGGAACTCCTCGTCAGGCCCTGAAACGAGCGGAGAGTCCTGGCTCCTGTAGGGCGAGGTCCCCTCGCCGTCCGGGGCGAAAGTCGGATCGGCCGATTCTCCCGCCAAGCCGCGAAATGGGATGCTCGTATACGGCAGGCCTGCACCGTACGCGACTCGAATCTCTCCTCGTACCGGTCCGCCGAGACCTCCTGAGAGTCCCGCGCTCAGCAGATGGCGACCCGCGAAGTCGGAGCTGTACCCGGAGAGGTCTTCCGTCGACCAGAACCAGGAGAGGCCGTACCCCAGCCACACCGCCGCCCGCGTCCCGGCACTCCTCAGTTGGAGGTCGATGCCGGACGAGCGGATGGTCTTCTCGGGTGCGGCCTCCAGCCCCTCGTACCGCTTCCAGAACCCTTGCAGGCCGAGTCGTACGTTGGTGCCGAGCGTCTGGTCGAGCGATACGACCACGTGGTCTGCCGTAGCCACCGGCAAGAGGGCGGACGCGGGCAAGCCCTGCTCGACGACTTCTGCGAGCGTTCTCTCGACTTCGACGTCGGGCGTGCGGGTCGGTTGGTGGTAGCGTCCTACCGCGATCGTGATCAGCGCGTTCGGATCGAAGTCCCACATCAAGGCGACGCGCGGGGCGAGACGGAAGCCGCCGGACGAGAAAGCGTCTCCGCGAAGGCCGGCCCGCAGCGTCAGCCCCGGCCCGAGCGGTCGAGTCGCGTCCACGTAAGCCCCCGTCGTGGTCGTCTGAGTCCGCGTGCTCGTCTCTGGTCCGCCACCCAGCGCTCGAGCGGCGAATGCCGCGTCAATGCGTTCGTGAGACACACCGAGCCGGAGGCGTTCCCCGGGGGCGCCCCAAGCGAATTCACCGATCATCCTGAGGCGGTCGGTCGCGGCGGTTGCGAGCAAGGCGTTTGGGATGGGTTCATCGGCCGGCGCCGTCGGCTGCAGGGGAAGCGACGCGCGATATCCACTCCGCGCCGCCATCAGCTCCAGCGTGCCCGTACCCACCGCTCCTATGTACTTCACGGAAGCGGCGCGGTTCGACCAGCTCGCGTCGTCCGGTGCGTTGGCGAAGTCCAACAGGACCGCCTCTGAGTTCCAGAAGCCGGTGGCGCGGACCAACTGTCCGTTGGTGGGCTCGA
Organism: Gemmatimonadota bacterium; assembly: GCA_022560615.1. Taxonomy (NCBI): domain Bacteria; kingdom Pseudomonadati; phylum Gemmatimonadota; species Gemmatimonadota bacterium. Next base: position 11,946 of record JADFSR010000024.1, on the reverse strand, counting down.
ATTCCATCCCGAGCAGCACATCCCGGTAGCCGTACGGAGGCCGGCCCCGAAGTGCCGTCGCGCCCAGGTCGTGCAGCGATCGCGCCGATGCGACGTAGCCTCCACGTGAGCCGAGCGGCCCCTCCAAGGCGGACGTGGCGGCGAGCAGATCCAGCGAGCCCGATGCGCGAACGCGATCCCTTCGGGGTCGGCGCGTCTCGAGGTCGAGGATGTGCGTGAGGCCACCGTCATACCGCGCCGGCGCTCCACCGACGTGAAGCACTGCGGTGCCGAGCACTGCTGGTTCGAAGCTCCGCATGAGTCCGCCAACGTGGAACGGTGTGTAGACCGGTGCCCCGTCGAGCAGAACGAGCTTCAGGTCCGTAGTCGAACCCCTCATGTAGAGCACGTCGGTGGCGTCGGCGGGATCGTTTCCGGGCAGCGACTGCAACGCGTCGAGCAAGCCCGGATGTCCTACCCCAGGCGTGAGATCGAGCGCCTGGACCTCGAGCACCGGCATCGGAACCCGTTCGCCGGTCGCCGCATCAACGTCCTGAGAGCGCGGCTCGCCAACCACGTCCACCGGATCCAGCTCGACGGGCTCGGCCTGCAGCTCCAGGTCGACCCGCACGTCGGCTCTTGGGGGAACGAGCACTTCCACCGAAAGCGAAGCGTGCCCGGCGTGCATGACGGTGAGACGGATCTCCCCGGCCGGGAGGTTCTCGAATCGATACCGCCCGACGCTGTCGGCGAGGACCGTTCTCCGAGTCGTCGCTACAAGCGCCTCAACCAACGCGTTCGCCAGAGGGGTCCGTCGCCCGTCGAAGATCCCGGTGACCACGCCGCCTATCGACGCCATCGCGGGGTCCGTCGCCCGCACCTGGGCATGCGCCATGGACGGTACATTGGCGAAGACGGCGAGGAGTGCCGCCGCGCGGAGCGCTCTGGAGGACGGTGACGTTCGCATCGTCAGGGCACGATGAACCGGATTCGATCGGCGTCTCGCCCGACGACGGGCCCAGACACGGTTTCACCGCCGGCCGAGCGCTGCAGATACATACGTCCGTTCACCGCCAATGATACCGCAGAGATCGACTCCGGAAGCTCGACTGTGACCGGCCCACCGGTGATCGTCGCCCGCACCCGGCCCTCCGCTGACGTGAAGGAGCTTCCCCGTGCGCCAAGCACTGTCACCGCCGGCCCCGCGACCCAGAGTACCTCGATCGTCGTTCCGGAGGGCACCTGGTCGAGCTCAACCACCAGCGGACCGTCCTCGATGATCATGCGCATTCCGACCGGCTCGACCGACACCGCTGGCGCCAACGCACTCGGTGCGGGTGCCTGGGGCTCTCGGCCGCTGATGAATTCGCGTAGCGGCGAACCTGGAAGAGCCGACAGTGCGCCGGTGGTCAGGAGTAGGAACGTCGCGGCCCTCCCAAGCGTCCAGAAGGACGTACGCACCCGCGGCTCGCGCCTCTGCCCAGCCGCTGCCTCACGCTTCGCAAGCCGAGCCCGCACGGCTGCGCGGGCCGATGCCACGTCGAACCGCTCATCGAGGTCGGTGAGTGCCGACGCGATGTCGGCCGCGCGTGCCTCGGCTTCTTCCAGCGCCGTGCGGCACATCTCGCACGTGCCGAGGTGGGCGCGCGCGTCGGCATCGACTGGAACGCCGTCGCGCAGCTCGAGGATCGCTCTTTCCGTGAGGTGGCTCATGCCGGCTCTCCTGCGGCAGCGAGGACGTCGATGAACCGGCGTTCCGCACGAGCGAGCAGGGTACCGACCGAGGTGGCGGCCACGTCGACCGCCTCGCCGATCTCGCGGTAGCTGAAGCCGGAGTAGCGCATGAGCAGCATCTCGCGGTCCCGGGCGGGCACGGCATCCAGCGCGCGGCGAGCCCTCGCTCGATTTTCTGTTCGCTCGAAGGCCTTGTCCGGGGATTCGGGCTCAGTTGTCATAACCGGGTTCTCACTCAAGAGTCGCTTGCGGTTTCCCTCGACCCGGTAGCGGTCCCGAATCAGGTGCGTCGCGGTCTTGAAGAGCCACGCTCGGATTCCGGCGGAGCTCCCCTCGACGTCGCGCTCGAAGAGCCGGACCATCGCCTCCTGGGCGACGTCCTCGGCCGCGTCCCGGTCACCGCTCAAGCGGTGACAGAAGCGCACGAGTGGCAGGTACTCCTCGTCGAACGTGGTGTCGAAGTCCACGGCGTTCCCGGTAGGGTCTCGCAACACCGACAGCCATCGGATGTCGGTTCCGTCCGGTTCTACACGGTCGGCGGTCATGGGGTCTCAGTCTAAGGAACGAGTGAGGGCCCACGACCGTGACATCGAGGGACCCGCGTTGCCACAAGTGTGGCGCCCCGTGTTGGTTTCCAGCCCGAACCCGGACACGCAGATTGCCCCACTCACCTCGTCCAACGCTTCCGGAGGAAACTGATGAGCCGGTATCCCATCCGCGTTCCTGCTGCTCGTCCGATGAGACCCGCGGTCCTCGCCCTCCTGACGCTCGCGCTCGCGCTCGCTCTTGCTCCGGCTGCGACGAATGCTCAGGAGGCGCGGGCGCGCTGGGAGCGCATGTGCCTGATCCGCGCCGAGAAGTTCGATCTCGTGCTGCCGACGGCGATGCGTGACAACGACCTCGACATGTGGATCGTCGTCATGAGGGAAGGGCTCCTCGACCCGATGTGGGAGGCGCTCGGCCGTGGCTACGTGGGAGGCTGGGCATACTACGTCTTCACGGATCGAGGCGACCGCGTCGAGCGGGCCGCGCTCGGCGTAGGAGGTTACATGCTCGAGCAGTGCGGCGTGTATGACCACTTCGGCGGTGCCGGAGAGCTGGCAGACTACGTTGCCGAACGGGACCCCCAGCGCATCGGCGTGAACATCGCCGAGTCGATCGGCGGGGCCGATGGGCTCTCCCACACCTCTTATCTGCACCTGAAGCGCGAGCTCGGGAGCTACGGCGAGCGCTTGGTGTCGGCCGAGCGCTTCGTCTCCGACTTCCGATCCACGCGGACCGCGGCCGAGATCGCCGCTTTCGCGGAGGCTGGGGAGATGTCTCGCGAGATCGCTGAGCGCGCCCTTTCAAACGAGGTCATCACTCCAGGAATAACCACGCTCGAGGATGTCGCCTGGTGGATGTCGGATCAGCTTCTCGCGCGCGGCCTCGACTCCTCGTTCGACATGCCGTCCGTCTACGTCACCGGTCCCGAGGGCATCGCCGCCACGTCGAGCGACCGCATCATCCAGCGCGGTGACCTGCTGATGGTCGACTGGGGCGTCGGGTTCCTCGACTTCTACACCGACATGAAGCGTATCGCCTACGTTCTACGCGACGGTGAAAGGGAGGTGCCGGCGGGAATCCAGAACGCCTTCGATCGCGCCAAGCAGGTGCGGGACGTGATGAAGGCGAGCATCAAACCGGCGGCTACGGCCCAGTTGGCCCTCGATGCCACGTGGAGCGCGCTCGAGCGCGCGGGCTTCAACCGAATCGAGTTCAACCAACCGAGCGTCGATCCCACGATCACGGACGTGGTCATAGGACCCCACTCGGTCGGGAACTGGGGCCACGGGTTCGGCCCATCCCTCGCGTTCTTCAACCCGACGCGGCTGACCTACGAGCTGCGGCCGGGCACGCTGATTTCCGTGGAGCTGTTCGCGTATACGGCCAATCCGGACTGGGGTAACGCCAAAGTGCGAATTCCGTTGGAGGACGACGCGTTGGTCACGGAGCGCGGTATCGAGTGGCTCTATCCGGTGAATGCCCGCATCCTGTTGATCAAGTGAAGGTTGGGCCGGAGACGGGGCCGCCATTTGACTTCGCGCGGTTCGACGCGCTCACCTTCGACTGCTACGGAACACTGATCGACTGGGAGGCCGGCATCCTCTCGTTTCTCCGGCCGCTTCTCGATGCCCATGGCGTCGTCGACCAGAACGACGAGGAGCTCCTGGAGCGGTACGCTCGCCTCGAGTCCGAAGCCCAGCAGGGACCGTTCCGGCGATATCGCTCCATTCTCGCCGACGTGGCGCGCGGCTTTGGTGAGGACTTCGGCTTCGTGCCGACCAGCGCCCAGGTGGAGGGCTTGGCGGCGTCGGTCGGCGCTTGGCCGCCGTTCGCGGACGCGGCCCGGGCGCTGAGGGCGCTCGAGACCCGCTATCGGCTGGCGATCGTGTCCAACGTGGATGACGACTTGTTCGCGGGGTCCGCGGGCCGACTAGGGGTCGACTTCTCTGAGGTCGTGACGGCCCAGCAGGTCGGTAGCTACAAGCCGGACCAGGGACACTTTCACGAGGTTCTGGACAGACTCGACCTCCCGCGTGGTCGGGTCCTGCACGTCGCCCAAAGCCTGTATCACGACATTGCTCCGGCACGCGCTCTCGGGATCACGTGCGTCTGGGTCAATCGGCGCGCGGGAAGCCGAGGAGGTGGCGCGACGAAGCCTGCCAGCGCCCGGCCCGACCACGAGGTCGCCGACCTGCGCACGCTCGTCGAGGAGATGGGGCTCGCCGAGGCAATGGGACGCTAGACGCCCCCCGAGCGCCAACGGCATTGGCCGCTTCATCGCGCGCTGGAAGTAGGCGCGAACGGACCGCTGGTGTGGCCGACGGCGAAAGCGGTAAGCAACACTCGGCGCGGGTCGCATGTCCCTGGAGTACCACTTCTGGCAGCTCCCGAGGTGCGAGACTATTCTGTCGATCCCATCAACGGAGGTCCCAGCATGACAGCACGGCTCCAGCTACCTGACGTCGGGAGGGCTCGGAGCCCGCGGGCGCTCCTGGTCATCTTGGCGGCTCTCATCGTCGCCCCTCAAGCCGTCGACGCACAGCCAAGACCGACCCGTCCTGCCGCGATCAAGCTGTATGCGATCCAGAACGCGACGATCGTCACGGTTTCGGGCCAGACGATCGACAACGGCACCGTCGTCCTCGAGAACGGCATTATCTCCGCAGTCGGCCAGAACGTGGACATTCCCGCGGGTGCTTGGGTGATCGACGGATCCGGAAAGACAGTTTATCCGGGCTTGATCGATGCGTTCACGACGCTCGGCCACGGCTCAGTCGCCCCTCCGCAACAGGGCGGACGGGGTTTCGGCCCCGGCGCTGAAACCGATGACACCAACCGGTCCTGGGGTCCCGAGGACCGCCCGGGCACGACGACGTGGCTCACCGCCGCGGACGATCTGGACAAGGACGACGCCCGCTTCGAGGACTGGCGGAGCGCCGGCTTCACGACCGTCGTGAGCACGATCGGCGACGGCCTCGTGACGGGGCAAGCAGCCATCTTGAACCTCGGTCATTTCGAACGGCCGCGTGAGATGGTCGTGGAGAGCTCGGTAGCGATGCGGGTGAACCTGTCCGATCGCTCGTACTCGGGATTTCCGGGCAGCCCGATGGGCGTGTTCGCGTACCTGAAGCAGCTCTATTACGACGCTGCGCACTACGACGCGGTATGGAACGCGTACGACGAAGATCCGCGTGGGAAACAGCGTCCGGAATGGGACGTCTCCCTCGAGCCGATCCGGCAGCAGCTCCGCGAAGGGTGGCCACTCCTCTTCCCGGCGACCAGCCGGTCGGACGTCCGGCGCGCCATCGCGACCACGGCCGAGATGGGCGTAACCCCGATCATATACGGCGCCCAGGGGGCCTATGCGGCTGCCGATCTCCTCGCCTCCGAGGGCATTTCGACGCTCGTGAACCTCGACTGGCCGTCGGCCCCGACGGGTGGCGACCCGGACGCGGTTCCCTCGTTGGAGCAGTTGCGCCTCTGGGACCGCGCGCCGACCACCCCGTCGGTGCTCGCGGAGGCCGGGGTCAAGTTCGCGTTCTATTCAGGTGGTTTGGATGACCCCTCCGACATTCTGGACGCAGTGCGCAGAGCTGTTGCTCAGGGCCTTTCGGAGGAGGACGCGATCCGCGCTCTCACACTGTCCCCGGCCGAGATATTCGGTATCGACGACCGGATGGGCTCGATCGAAGAGGGCAAGATCGGCAACCTGGTCATCGCGGACGGCAGCATCTTCGCCGATAGCACGAACATCGAGACGGTGTTCGTTGATGGTGAGAAGTACGACAAGCCCGAGACGATGGCCTCAGTTGGCGATGGCGGACGTGGCAGACGTGGTGGTCGGGGCGGCAGAGGGGGCCGGGGAGGGGAGGATGAGGATGAGGATGAGGATGAGGCCTCCGGGCCCGATTACGCGGCGCCGCCGATCCCGATGTCTCAGGACAAGGGCCCCTACCGAGACGACGCAGTCACGTTCATTACCGGCGCCACCATCCTGACGGCGTCGCACGGCACGATCGAGAACGGCGACATCGTAATCCGCGACGGCAAGATCGCCGAAGTCGGCACCGGCCTGAGCGCGCCGAGCGGCGCAACCGTCGTCGACGCGACCGGAAAATATGTCATTCCCGGCATCATCGACGCACACTCCCACATGGCGGCGATGAGCATCAACGAAGGGACGGTGAACGTCTCGGCGATGGTGACGATCGAGGACGTGATTCGGCCCGAGGATATCGGCATGTACTGGGCGCTCGGGGGAGGGGTGACCACGATCAACATCCTGCACGGCTCGGCGAACCCCATCGGGGGTGGAAACGCGGTGATCAAGCTGCGCTGGGGGGCCGATGCACCGGACCTCCGGGTCGGGGCGCACCCCGGCATCAAGTTTGCCCTGGGTGAAAACACGAAGCGGGATCGGAATCCGGATCGTTACCCCGCCACGCGCATGGGCGTACAGGACGTGATCCGTCAGGCATTTCTGGACGCGACCGAGTACATGGAGGAGTGGGACGCGTACGATGCGGGAGGCATGCAGGGAGTAGCCCCGCGTCGAGATCTCAAGCTCGAGTCGCTCATGCAGATCTTGAAAGGCGAGCGTTGGGTTCATTCTCACTCGTATCGTGCCGACGAGATCTTGCAGCTTATCCGGCTCGCGGAGGAGTTCAACTTCACGATCCGCACCTTCCAGCACGTGCTGGAGGGGTACAAGGTGGCCGACGAGATCGCCGCTCACGGTGCCGGCGCCTCCACGTTCTCCGATTGGTGGGCGTACAAAGTCGAGGCGTACGACGCGATCCCGTACAACGCCGCGCTGATGACCGAGCGCGGTGTGCTCGTCTCGATCAACTCCGACTCGGGCGAGGAGGTGCGCCACCTCAACCAGGAGGCCGCGAAGGCCATGAAGTGGGGCGGGCTCGATGAGGAGCAGGCTCTACGGCTCGTCACGCTGAACCCGGCGACCCAGCTCGGCATCGAAGACCGAACCGGATCGATCGACGAGGGCAAAGACGCCGACCTGGTCATCTATGAAGGTCATCCGCTGAGCATGTTCGGTAAGCCGATCCAGACCTATGTGGACGGCAAGCTGTACTTCGACATCGACATGGATCGTGAGCGTCAGAAGGCGATCGAGGCCGAAAAGGCCGCGCTCATGGAGAAGCACGGGATCGGCGAAGCCGGAACCCGCGCAACCACCGATCGCGTTGCGTCTCCTGGGCGACCCCGTGAGGAGGTGAACCGATGAAACGCACAATCTTCGGCGCCGCAGGCGCCCTCGTGCTGACCCTCGCGTTGGCGGCTGCCGCTTCGGCGCAGACGTACGCCATCCAGGGAGGTACCGTGCACACGCTCGCCGGCGATCCGTTCGTCGGCACCGTGGTCATCCGGGACGGTCGCGTCTTGGCGGTCGGCCCGAACGTGGACGTGCCGGCGGACGCACAGGTCGTGGATGCCACCGGCAAGCACGTCTACCCCGGCCTGTTCGACGCCATCTCGGGCCTGGGTCTGACCGAGGTCGGCCAGGTCGACGTGACCAACGACTCGCGTGAGCAGGGGAACTTCAACCCGCACCTACAGGCGGCGACCGCCATTCATCCGGCCACGGAGCACGTGCCGGTCGCGCGTGCAAACGGGATTACGCTCACCATGGTCGCGCCTCAGGGCGGAGACGGTGCGATTCCCGGACAGGCTTCCCTCATCGGGCTCGACGGCTGGACGGTCGAAGAGATGTGGGTCGAGCCCGGCGCGGCCATGGTCATCAACTACCCGTCACTAAGCGGTGGCGGTCGCGGACGGGGCGGTGGACGCGGAGGCCGCGGGGGAGGTGACTTCTCGGACCGACAGGAGCGCTATCAACAAGCCGTCACTCAGCTGGACGAGTGGATGGAAGCGGGCCGGCGGTACCATCAGGCCGTGCGCGCCGGCGCCGACGTCCGCCGCGACCTCAAGCTCGAAGCGATGGCCAGGGTCGTTGAGCGGGAGATGCCGGTCCTGCTTTCGGCGAACGGCGAGCGCGATATCCGTAATGCCGTCGAGTGGGCGCTGCGGCAGGAGATCCACTACGTCATTACGGGCGGCCGAGAGGGATGGAAGATCGCCGACTGGCTCGCCGAGAACGAGGTGTCGATGATCCTGTCCGGCACGCAGACGATGCCGAGCGGCGCGGACGCCGCGTACGACGAGGCGTACGCGAACCCCGGCAAGTTGCATAGCGCCGGCGTGAAAATCGCGTTCGCGACGTTCAATTCCGCCAACTCGAGGACGCTCCCGTACGAGGCAGCTCAGGCAGTGCCCTATGGTCTGCCCCACGACGCGGCGCTGAACGCGGTGATCAAGAACGCGGCCGAGATGCTTGGACTCGACGATCGCATCGGGACGATCGAGGAAGGCAAGCTCGCGAACATCATCGTCACGGACGGTGATCCGCTCGAGATCCAGACGCAGGTCACTGACCTGTTCATCATGGGACGTGCGGTGAGCACGGACAACAGGCACAAGTCTCTCTACGAGAAGTACCGCAGCCGCCCGCGCGGACGGATCATCTCCTAGGGCACTGTATCGGTACATCTGACGGAGTCGCGATGCGCTTCGCCTACATGGACTCCCAAGGCAACGAAGTCACCATTCCGAGCGTCGACGCCCTAGCCCTGCGCATCCAGCTCGGGGCGATCAGCGCCGACACAGAGCTGTACGACGCTCAGGCTGACCGTTGGGGACCGGCGCACACGCACGACATCTTCCACACGCTGTCGCGAGATGCGGAAGAGGAGGGTCTTGTAGCTCCTCCCCCCGCCATGGCGCCCGAGCTCCCAGTGTCCGAGTCAGCTTCGGCTGATGATGCCGAATCGGAGCCGGAGCGCGAGAAGGCACTCGAATCCGTCGCGGAGGCGCCGGAGGCGGACGCTGATCTCGATGACCTCGACCTTTCTTTCGTCGTCACATCTGAAGTGGAACCGGGTGGCGGTGAGAGCGCCGACGCTGGGGACATGGACTTGGGTGGGATGGGCCTCGACCTGGTTCCCGCGGCGGAATCGGAATCGGAATCTGTGTCGGCGGAGCTGGGTGGTGGACTGGACGCGCCGATGGAGCTGTCGGACGACGAAATGGAGTTGGAGTCGCCGATGGACTTCGTCGGCGGAGGCGACACCGGGAGCTCGGACGGAGGACTCGAGCTCGAGCAGCCCCTGTCGGACTATGCGCCTGAAACTCCCCGTGAGCGGCAGCAGCAGGACCAGGATGATGGCGAGCGGAAGCCACGTTCACGGCCCTCGGCTCCTCGTCGACCGAAGAAGGTCCCCGTCGGCATGATCGTCGGGGTGGTCGTTCTCTTAGGGGGCGGGGCTGCCGCTTTCCTCGCCTGGCGGTCGTTTGCGGGCACTGAGGTCGAGACCCCCGCGCTTCCGCCGGTCGTGATTCCAGACATCCCGGCCGAACTCCTGCCCCGCATGGGGGACATGGCGGAGGCTGCGCTCACCGAGATGGTAGAAGACCTGCGCGGCCGATTGGCGGCGCTGGACATCCCGACCCAGCCCCGAGACGCGTGGTTGGGTGGCAACTACCTTGCGAACGCCAGCCAGTTCGAGGACATCGAGACGTTCTGGATCGGGATTGAGCGCTTCGTCGACGAAGTGAGAGACACCGATACGCAGCTCTTCCACGACAAATACGTGCAGCAGGTCGAAGCCGCCGGTTTCACGGCGGACACAGCCGCCATGCTCATCGAAAGGGCCGACTCGGGCTTCGTTGCCGCGCGCGATGCGCGCTTCGAGGCGTACAGCTTGATGGATGACCTCCTGAACGCGTCGCTCGATCTCCACACGTTTCTGCTCGACAACGAGCAGAACATCGCGTACGAGCCGGCGAGCGCCGGCGTCTCCGATGATCCGGTGCTCGAGGCAGTGCCGAGCACCGAGATGCTCGGTGACCAGATGTGGGACCGGATCGAAGGGATCACCGACGCCCTCTCCGAGCTGGGAACCCTCGACCGCGTGACTCGGGAGCGGCTGTTCGCCGTGCTCTTCGACCGAATTCGGCGGGCTGGAATCCAGTAGACGCAACGCTAGGACCCCCTTCCTGCGTCTTACTCGTGACGCCGCGCTGCAATCCCTTCCCCTCTCAGCGCGGCGATTCCTGAAAGCGTAACTACTGAGCCGAGGTGCAGATGAAGCGGTTTGGGTGGGTGGCGAGCCTCGTTGTCCTCATGTGCCTGTGCGCGCTTCCGTCTGCGGCGCAGGACGCGCCCGCGACGGGCGACGCGCTCAACCTGTTCTTCGATTGCCAGGGCTTCGGGTGCCGCGACATGGACTTCTTTCGTCGGGAGGTCCCGATCGTCAACTGGGTCCGGGACAGGGAGGTGTCCGACGTCCACGTATTGGTCACATCCCAAAGGACCGGCGGTGGTGGCTTCCTGTACACATTGGCCTTCATCGGCCGGGGCGATTTCGAGGGTGAAGATCAGGAGCTAACGGTCGCCACGGCCGGCGACGCGACGTCCGACGAGCAGCGGCGTGCGATCGTGGGCCGGCTCAAGCTGGGCCTCGTGCGCTACGTCCAGGACAGTGCGCTGGCAGATCAACTCACGGTGACGTTCGGCGGCGGAGCTCAGACGGGCGCACCCGGCAGGCCCGGTGGGGGCCCACTTGGCGGTCCCGGTGCTCAGACTGCTTCTCCCGAGGACGACCCGTGGAACTTCTGGGTTTTCAGTATCAGCGCACGGGGGTTCGTGAACGGGCAGTCTACGTCGAAGTTCACGAACTACTTCGGCAATGCGAGCGCCAACCGTACCACCGAACAGTGGAAGATCTCACTGGGTGGGAACTACAGCCGGAACGTGCAGCGGTTTGAAGTGCCGCTCTCTGACGGCTCCACCTTCTCGGTGAATGAGACCCGGGAAGACTGGGGCGTGAATTCGTCCTTGGTGAAGAGCGTTGGCGGGCAGTTCTCGCTCGGGATGCGCGTGAACGCCGGCTCCTCGACGTTTCTCAACCAGGACTTTCGGTGGAGCGTGAAGCCCGGCGTCGAGTACAACTTCTTTCCCTACGAGGAGTCGAGCCGGCGTTCCATGACGCTGCAGTACCTCGTTGGCCCGAACCACTTCGACTACACGGAGCGGACGATCTTCGGCGAAACCGAAGAGACTCGCTTCCAGGAGTCGCTCACTGGCCGGCTCTCGCTCGTCGAGCAGTGGGGACGGTGGTCGACCTCGCTTACGGGTGCGCACTACATGCACGACTTGGATCGCTACAACTTGGCGCTCTCGGGGAACTTCAACATCCGCCTCTTTCGTGGGTTTTCCATCCAACTCTCCGGCAACTACTCGTGGATCGGCGACCAACTGTACATTTCCGCCGGGGACTTGACGGAAGAGCAGATCCTATTGCGGCAGCGGCAGCTCGAAACGAACTATCGCTACTTCACTTCGTTCGGGATCACGTACCGCTTCGGCTCGATCTTCAACAACGTCGTGAACCCGCGCTTCGGCAGGTCGGGGGGTGGTGAGTTCATCGTCTTCGGGTAGCTGATCGGGTCGTCGGTGGTTACGTCGGGGGCCCTCAGCGGGCACTACCGGCCCCCGTCCCGACCCTGATCCTCCAGGAACATGCGCCGCGCGCCCAGATCGTACACGTCGCCAGGGTCGAGCCAACGGAGCGGAATCAGCGACAGCGGATCGGTCGCGTCGTACACCGC
>JADFSR010000023.1 GCA_022560615.1 Gemmatimonadota bacterium | reverse complement strand
GGCCCGACCACGCGCAGGTAGCTGTCGAAGTCTTCGGATATAAGGTCGATCGAAAGCGTGTGGCCAGGCTGCCGTTCCAGGGCCTGCATAAAGACGGGCCACCCGCGGCGCCTCCCAACACTTTTTTTGGGGAAGCGAGGTCGCGACGACCTATCCGAGCCTGATGCCCGTCCGCTCGTCAAGGAGGTCGATCACCCGGGGCTGGCACCTTCTGTAGCTCAGTCGCATGTTGGATCCAGACTGAAGGTTCCAAGGCGGGGTCATGAACAAGATCGGCACGACGGTCTCGCACTACCGCATCCTCGAGATGCTCGGAGAGGGTGGGATGGGTGTCGTCTACCTGGCGGACGACACCAAACTGGACCGTCGGGTCGCGCTCAAGTTCTTGCCGCCCGCGGTGAGTGAGGACGAGATCGCCCGTGAGCGTTTTCGTCGGGAGGCGCTGACAGCGGCTTCGATCGATCACCCGTTTCTTTGCAACATTTACGAAATGGGCGAAGACGACGGTGTGGCGTTCATCGCGATGGAGTACGTCGATGGACGCACGCTGAGTGACGTGCTGCGCGAGGGCCCGCTGCCGCTGTCCGAAGCGCTGCGACTCGCGGAAGAGATCGCGGAGGCGCTCACGGAGGCGCACGAAGGCGGCATCGTTCACCGGGATCTGAAGCCGTCGAACATCATGGTGACCTCGGGCGGGCACGCCAAAGTGATGGACTTCGGTCTCGCCAAGCTGACCCTGCGAGAGGGCGACGAGCGACACTCGAGTCGAGTCGCGCCGCTCACCGAGACCGGTACCACGACCGGGACCCTCGCCTACATGTCCCCCGAGCAGATCGAAGGCAGTGAGATCGATGCGCGGTCCGACCTCTTCGCCTTCGGGGTCATCCTCTTCGAGATGCTCAGCGGGTCGCACCCCTTCGAGAGGTCGACGCCGCTCGCGATGACCACCGCGATCCTGACCGAGGCCGCACCGCCGCTCACCTCCGAGATGAAGACGGTACCCGACGAGGTCGACGCCTTGCTGGCTCGGATGCTGTCTCGCCGGCCAGATGACCGACTCCAGACGGCGCGTGAGGTACGTACCGCGCTGCGGAAGCTGCAAGCACCGTCCGGCGCCCGCCCAGCCCCCACGACGGTTCGCTGGGCGGTCGCAGTAGGTGTCGTCGCGCTCGTCACCGCTGTGCTGCTTCCGTACAGGTCCCGACTCAACGTCGCGCGCGCACAAGCCCTGATTCCCGAGGTCGAACGCCTCGTGCTCGCCGGGCAATACACGTTGGCCCATGAGCTGGCTACCGAAGCTGGTCGCTTCATCGCGGAGGACTCGGTTCTCACCACTCTGCTGCCGGCCGTGACGGACCGGCTGACCATCACCACCGAGCCCGCTGGAGCGAACGTGTACCTCCAGCGGTTCTCTGCGGGCGATGAAGAGGCTCGTCAGTTCATCGGAACGACCCCCATCGTCGATTTCGAGCTTCCACGTGCCGACTACCGGGCAACGATCGAAGCCGAGGGATTCGCGCCCCTCGAGCGCATGGTCTCGAGCTCGCTCAACCGGGCCGAGGTGCGGCTCGGCGCGTCGCCGTCCGTCCGGATCGAGACACGGCTGATCCCGATCGACTCGATGCCCGACGGCATGGTTGCGGTGCCCGGAGGGACGCACCGATTGATTGGCCGGAGGTTGGCCCGGGTCGGTTCGGTGCAGCTCGATGACTTCTTCATCGATCGATACGAAGTCACCAATGCCGCCTACCAGGACTTCATCCGGGCCGGTGGCTACTCCGACCAGGACTATTGGAGAATCCCGATCGTTCGGAACGGCGTCGAGCTTCCCTTCGACGAGGCCGTTCGGCAGATGACGGACAGGAGCGGCCTGCCGGGCCCCCGGGGCTGGACGAATCAGGAGTATCCCGAGGGAGAGGCCGACTACCCGGTTACCGACGTCACTTGGTACGAGGCCTCCGCGTACGCGGCGTACATGGGTAAGCAGCTGCCGACCGTTTTCCAATGGGAGAAAGCGGCACGAGATAGCCTCTACACACACTTCGAGGACTTTACGATGCCCTGGGGCCTGTCGACGACAGCCGCCGCTGGGGAGCGGGCGAACTTCTACGGAAGTGGGACCGTAGCGGTCGACAGCTTCGCCTTCGGCATCAGCCCCTTCGGGGCGTACAACATGGCGGGGAATGTCGCCGAGTGGATTCTCAACGAGCGGGGCGCCGGGTACGCGACAGGGGGCGCGTCGTGGGCCGATGCCCCTTATGTGTTCGGCTCGGGCGGGTCGATGCCCACCTTCGGAACGTCCAATACGGTCGGTTTCCGACTCGTCAGCACGAATCGCGAGAATGCCACGGATCAGGGCGGGGCTCCGATTGCGCCACTGGAGATGTCGATTCCGGTCACCCCTGTGGACGACGCGACCTACGCGGGCTTCCTCAGCCACTACCGCTACGACAAGTCCGACCTCGAACCGGAGGTCGTCGAATCCGTCGAGACTCCTGATTGGACCAGGGAGAAGATCACCTTCAATGGTGTCACGGAAGACCGGGTGCTCGCGTACCTGTACCTGCCGAGACAGGGCGTCCGGCCGTACCAGTGCATCTTCTGGATCGTGAGCAGCACCGCATTCTTCGGTCGCACGACGCCAGAAGAGGTCGAAGCGATTCTCGCGCCACAGATCAAAGCTGGGCGAGCCGTCATGGCTGTCGTCCCCCGCGGTGCGATCGAACGGCCGTGGCCGGGGCATCTCAACGGACTGCGCGGCCCCTTGCGTGGCACGGTCGAGGCGCGCGACGAGTCGCTGCTCTGGGTGACCGAGTTTCGTATGGGCTTGGACTATCTGGAGACACGCCCCGAGATCGACATGAGTCGTATCGCGCACGCGGGTTTCAGTTGGGGCGCGGTTCTCCGGGCGATTGTCTTCGACGCCGTCGAGCCACGGATCCGGTCGGTCGTCTACATCGGAGGCGGAATCTGGAACTACGGGATCAGCTACCTACCAGAGATCGACGAGTGGAACTTCGCGCCGCGCGTCGCCAAGCCGGTGCTGATGCTGACGGGGAGATTCGACGAGGAGATCCCGTTCGAGCCCTGGGGAAGAGACCTCTACGAGCTACTGCCCGGACCCAAGCGCCTCGAGCTCATCGAAAGCGGGCACCTGCCGCCCGTGGAGATCCGGAATCCGCTCATCAGCGAATGGCTCGACGAAACGCTGGGGCCCGTGTCTCGCTGATTCGGCTGCCTGCCGCTACCGCACACTTTGCGGGGGCGCGAGGATGTCGAGTGAGGGAAAGTACGTGCGGTACCGGCCTCCGTCTCTCGTGAGCAGCGTCATCCGTGCCACTGCCGCGTGCGCGCCGATGTAGAAGTCGGGTAACGGCGAGTGCTTCGCCCCGCCGCGCCTACGGTACTGCACGAAGCACTTGCCCGCGAGAAACGCTGCCTCCCAGGGCAACGCATCTCTCCGGAACATGGCTGGCGGCAACGCTTCTTCGAGTTCCTCGATGCGCTCGAACCTAATGGAGACCTCAGCATAGATGAGCGGATCGATCACAAGTACCGAGCGCTCCGCTTGTGACTCGAGGGCAGCGGAAGACCAGTCGACCCACGCTGGATCTTCCGTCAGAACATCAAGCAGAACGTTGCTGTCTACGAGGGTGCTGCTCACGAATCCTAGCCTCGAGTGAGCGCGAGGATCTCATCGGTGCTCATCCGTACGTCTCCTCGGCCCCGGAGATGCTCGACGACCCTCCGCCCGCGACGTGGGATCTCCGCCTTCTTCAACACGACCACGTTATCGCGTACCTCGAATTCGACTTCGGTATGCGGAAGCAGACCGAGCCGTTCACGAATCTCCTGGGGAATCGTGACCTGTCCCTTGCTTGTGATCTTCATCGGCACTCCTGGTGATTCTTACTCTTACCGATAAGAGTAATACCGACTTCCTTTCGCTTCAATCCGAAGTGATGCCCAAGAGCCCCGATGGGCCAATGGCCCGGTGGGCGGGATGGACGCTGTCCAGATCGGAGCTGGGGCGTTAGCCGTAAGGTCTGCGCAGCGCCGAGTCGGACCTCACCTCCGGGGGTCGTTACGTGAACATAAGAGTCTGCCGCACCCTCGTTTTCTGCGCGCTCGCGCTCCTGATTCCAGCCGCCGCCGGCGCTCAGCACTTCCCGTCCGACGAGGACCTCACCGCGCTGATCCGGTCCCGCATCGAAGAAGACCGGGCAGTCGGCATCGTGCTCGGCGTGATGGAGGCCGATGGCTCGACGCGCATCGTCTGGTATGGGGACGCTGGCCCGAACGCGCGACCTCTTGGCCGGAAGTCGGTCTTCGAGATCGGCTCGATCACGAAGGTGTTTACGGCGACGCTGCTCGCGGACATGGTCGCTCGGGGTGAGGTCTCGCTCTCCGATCCGGTCTCCGACCACTTGCCCGACGGGGTCACCATGCCCTCTCGCGGGGGTCGGGAGATCACCTTGCTCGACCTGTCCACGCATCACTCGGCGCTGCCGAGACTTCCCGACAACATGTCGCCCGCGGATGCGACGAATCCCTACGCCGACTACACGGTCGCTCAGATGTACGCGTTCCTATCCGGTCACGAGCTTCGGCGCGACATCGGCTCGGAGTACGAATACTCGAACCTCGCGGTAGGGCTGCTCGGCCACGTGCTCGCGGGCGTCGGAGGAGGGAGCTACGAGGACGTCGTGCGGGAGCGGATCCTTGAGCCACTCGGGATGAGCATGACCGGCATCGCGCTCGACGGGGACATGCGTGACTGGATGGCGGAGGGCCATAACCAGCAGGGCGATGTCGTACCGCTCTGGGACTTGCCGACCCTGGCGGGCGCGGGGGCACTCCGGTCCGACGTCGAGGACATGCTGACTTTCCTCGCCGCCAACACGGGGGCGCCCGGCTCGCGGCTCGAGCGCTCGATGCGCGCCAGCCACGAGGTGCGGAAGAGCGTCAGCGCGCAGATGGGCATAGGCCTGAACTGGCACGTGCGGAGCGTCGGCGACGAGAAGATCGTCTGGCACAACGGAGGCACCGCCGGCTTCCGTACCTTCATCGGCTTCGATCCGGACAAGGGCGTCGGGGCAGTGGTGCTGACCAATTCGGGACACGGCGCCGACGACATCGGCTTCTACCTCATCAACCCGGACGTGCCGCTCGTGCCCGCGCCCGCGCCGCCGGTCGAGCGGACCGAGGTCGAGGTCGCCACGGCCGTCCTCGAGACGTACGTCGGGGAGTACGAGCTCGCGCCTACGTTCTCCATCGTCGTGACGCTGGAGGACGGCGCCCTGTTCGCACAGGCCACCGGGCAGCCGAAGTTCCCCCTGTTCGCGGAGTCGGAGACGGAGTTCTTCCTGAGGGTGGTCGATGCGCAGGTCTCGTTCACGAAGGACGATTCCGGCGCGGTGACCGGGATCATCCTGCACCAGGGCGGGGCGAACCAGCCGGGACGCAAAGTCAGGTAGGTTCGACCCTCTCCCTCAGTTCCGCCCAGCCGCCCCCCGCCCCAACTGCAACGCCCGGGCTGTCCCCGCGGTAATCCCCCCATCCCCCCCCACCGTCACCATGCGGAACCCCTGCTGAAGGCGCCGCTCCACTGACCCCGCCCCCGTCGTGATCGCACAGGGAACGTCATGCCGCAGACAAGCCGCCAGCACCGTCTGGATTGCCGTCTCCACCTCTGGAGCGCCGGGGCTGTCCCCGTACCCCATCTGCGTCGCGAGATCAGAGGGGCCGATGAAGATCACGCCGACGCCGGGGGTGGTGACGATCTCTTCGACCCTGTCGACGGCTCCCGGACTCTCGATCTGGATGATCGTGAGCAGGTTGCCGACGGGATTCAGCGGCCAGACGTCAGCCTTCTGGAAGTATTCACCGCCGCCGATTCCCCAGTACCACGAGGCGATGCCCGGTGAGCGGCCCCGACGTCCGAAGGGCTCCCTGATGTCGGACTCGAGCGGCCGAGGGTAGCGCATCGAGGACACCGCGTTGAGCGCCTGCTCTCGGTTTTCCACCATGGGGAACATGATGCCGAACGCTCCCATATCCAGCGCCTGCTTCACGATGAAGCTCATCATCTCCGCGCCGTTTTGTGGAACTCGAACGAGGGGGGTGACCGCCATCTGGAGATGCCCGTTGGCCGCCATCCTCTGCTTGTCGGTCATGCCGAGCAGGAAGATCCGCAGCGTCTCGGGACTCCACGGGCCGTGCTCCATGTCGATGATGATGAAGTCCAGGCCGGACCTCGAGAGCGCGCGGGCGCTGGTGAGGGACCAGTCCCCGCTGATGATGCCGAACACCGCGTCCTGGCCGTCGAGCAGCTCGATCACGCGGCTGAGGCGTGTGTCTTGTGCCTCGAGCGGGGCCGGAGCGAGAAGGACCGGACCGGCAAGGACGGTGCAGACGGCCACGGCAGCGGCGGAACGGCGCGATGGTATGAGCAGCATCAGTTGGCGTCGCTCACGGGCACGGTGCCGGTGGGTTTCAGGTACGTCTCCCACCAGCGGAGCTCGTTTATCATCCGGTGCACGTTGTTCCAGTGACCTCGGATGCCATGCGCCATGCCTTCGTAGATGATGAGCTTCGTAGGTACCCGCTGCTTTTTGAGAGAGGTGTAAAGTTGGATCGAGCCCTCCAACGGAACGCGGTAGTCGTCCTCGCCGTGGACGAACAACGTGGCGGCCTGGACCCCGCCCGAGTTGAGATACGCGGACTGCCGGATCATGACCTCTCTCGCCTCGGGATCCCAGGGCGGTCCGAGGAACTCCATCTCCTTGGTGCGTGAAACGTCCGAAAGCGCGTAGTTGCTGGTCCAATTGGAGGCGCCGGCGCCGGGGACGGCAGCCCTGAACCGGTCTGGATAACGAGTGATCAGCCAGTTGGTCAGAATGCCGCCGTACGAGTGGCCGGTCGAACCTACGCGGTCTCGGTCGATCGGGTACCGCTCGATGAGGTGGTCGACGCCCGCCAGCACGTCCTCGCCGTCGTTGGTGCCCCAGGCTCCCCACGTGCCCCACTTGAAGTCGTCGCCGTAGCCGGTCGAGCTGCGGAAGTTGGGTAGGAACACGAAGTACCCGTTGGCGGCGAACAGCATGTTCTTGAAGTTGAAGCCGTATCCCGAGGCGCTGTGGGGACCGCCGTGGTTGACGACGATCAACGGGTATGACCCGGCCTCCGCGTCGTAGCCGTAGGGGTACAGCAGGAAGCCCTCCACCGGCGTGCCGTCGTAGCTCGTGTAGAGGATCCGCTCCGACGGGCGGCTCGCCACCTCGACTTCGGCGAGGAAGTCCCGGTTCACATCCGTGAGGCGGCGCTCGTTCCGCCCGTCGATGTCGGCCACATAGACATCCGGGGGTCGCTCGAACTCACCCACGGTATACGTCATGCGCCGGAACGACCGGTCGATGTCGAGTCCTTGGATTCGGCGCTCGCCTGTGGTGACCTGCTCCACGCCGCCTCCGTTCGGGGCGACTCGGAAGAGGTGCCTCGCTCCGCCGATGCCAGTGACGAAATAGATGTACCGACTGTCCGGCGACCACATCGGCGTGCCGGCATCGAGATCCCACTCCTCGGTGAGGTTCACGGGCTCGCCACCGTCGGCCGGCCGAATGTAGAGGTCTCGCGGTCCACCGTGCTTCAGCTTCCGGTCGATGATCATGTTGGTGCCGAAGCCGCGCGTGTACGAGATCCACCGACCGTCAGGCGAGAAGCCTGCTCCCGAGTATGTGTAACCGTCGTCCGTGAGGCGGGTGAGCTGCCCCTCTACCGTGACCAGGAAGAGGTCCGACCGGCTGTAGGCCAGCTCGTCGAGCACGGATTCGTCGGCGCTGAAAAGGAGCGCGCTCCCATCCGGCCTCCACCGCACGCCGCTCGGTCGCAGCCCCAGCTGCGTCAGCTGGCGGGCGTCACCACTTCCGTCGGCGGGCGCGAGGAAGATCTCGGTCAGCGCCTGCTCTCCGGGATCCGGGAGCGGGAAGCTCTGACGGTCGCGCCGGAAGGGGTACCAGTCGAATGCCTCACCCTTGAACCGCTCCTCGTGGCGCTTCTCGAACGCGGTCATGTCGAGCTGCGGACGCGCCGGCACCGGCATGTCCTTCGTGAGGGCGAGCCAGCGCCCGTCGGGGCTCGTGGAGCCGGCCGGCTCCACGCCGTCGTCGCGGACCGCGGGTTCGCTCAAACGTGACGGATCGATCAGCCAGTCGGCGTCCTCAGAACGGAACCGCAGGCGTCCATCGTCGGCCCAGCGAGGGTCGGACACGTCCTGACCGTCGTGTTGAACCCGTACCGGCTCGGCCGCTCTGTCGGCCTGCACGATCCACGACTCTGTCGCGGTCGCATTCGTCTCCTCGATGCGAAGCGAGACTGTGTAGGCGATCCAATCCCCCGCAGGGGAGATCCGGGGAGCTCCGACGCTCTTCACACTGTAGTAGTCCTCCAAGGTAAGTTGGCGCCCCGCCTGAGCCGACGCGGGGGCGGACGCGAGAAGTACTACACCGAGAGAAAGGATGATCCGGCGCATGGCCGCCTCCATCTGCTGTGATTTGGCTGCTGTGATTTGGCTGCTGTGATTTGGCTCGGATTCCTACCGCCGACCCACTCTGGAGAGAAAGTCCACGACTGAGTCGTAAATGGCAGCATCGGCCGCCGTCCGACCTTCCTCGTCGACGGCGTCGACGTCCACACCGAGCTCCACCGCGAGCTTGACCGCTTCCAGGCTCAGAGCTTCCAGGTCAGCGGGATCCGGGGACACGAATGCCCTCATTCTGCGCGAGCCACCCATACCGACCGCTGCCATGAGCGCAGTGGTGGCTTCGGTCGTGCGGTTGGCGCCGTACGTGCCGATGGTGCGCATATAGTCGGCGTGATGCACGAACAGCGGATCGGCGCCGTGCTCGGCGAGCAAGCGCATGACGTCGGGTTGGCTGAAGCGAGCCGCGAGCCAGAACGGCGAGGCTCCGACCAGGGCAGGGTGAATGGACCAGTCCCTAGAAGCGCGCCTCGTGGGCGTCCAGTTCGCGAGTTGGGCGTTGGCATCCGCTCCGTGGGCGAGAAGCGTGCTGACGATGCGTACGTCCCGACGCATGACCGCCACGTGCAGCGCGGAGAACCCCGCGCCGGCCGCATCGGGGTCGGCGCCCTCGTCGAGCAGGAACTCCACCAGATCAGAAAACCCGGAGTGAGCGGCGAGAACCGTCGCGCTGACGCCCCAGGCATCGGTGGCGTCGACGTCGGCACCCGCATCGGCGAGTAGCCGTGCCGATGCCAGGCCTCCCACCCGGACCGCGAACAGCAGCGGCGTGTTGCCGCCATGGGGAACATTCTGCTGGTTGGCTGGAATGCTGTGCGGCGGGATGGCCATGACCTGGCTCCAGGTCTCCGACCGGGCGTGCACGTCCGCACCGTACTCGATCAGCACGCGAACCGCGTCAGGATGCCGCTGGGAAGCCGCCCACATGAGCGCGGTCTGACCGCGCGAGGCGGTGGCGTTCGGATCGGCACCGGCGGCGAGTAGCTGCCCGACCACCTGGGCTTGGCCTGTGCGAGCCGCGGTCATGACGGGGGTCTCTCCGGAGAGTAGAGCGGCGTCGGCATCCGCTCCAGCCTCGAGCAGGCTGCGCACCATCTCCACGCTTCCGTTCAAGCTCGCATTCCAGAGGGGCGTCGCGCCGAGATCGTTCGCGGCGTTCACGTCGGCGCCGGCGCTGGTCAGCAGCTCGGCGGCCTCGACATCGTCCCAGTAGCTCGCCCAATGGAGCGCGGTCGCTCCGTCGGGCGCCGTAGCGGTGGCGTCCGCTCCTTGCTCGAGCAGGGTCCGGACCGCCTCCCAATCCGCGCTCTTCGCCGCCTCGATCAGGGGCGCCGGGTCAGCCCCTGTGGCCCCCACGAGCACCAGAGCCAATTCCAGCGGAATCAGGCCCCTGACGCGCACGCTCATGCGCCGCGCACCCTCGTGAGCGTCCTTCCCGAGCGATCGCATTCCGGATCAGAGCCCGGGCAGCGTATCGAGCGGAAGCGCTCCGGTGCTCGCCCCGTGCGACTCCACCGGGACGCCCAACTTGTCCATGAGCGTGACGAGCAGGTTCGCCATCCCAGGATCGTCGGAATACTCGAGGTGTCGGCCGCCTCGCAGGGTCCCTGCGCCCCCGCCCATCACGAGCAGCGGCAGGTTGCGGCCGGAATGCCGCGTGCTGTTGGAGATACCCGAGCCATACAGGATCGTCATGTTGTCGAGCAGGTTGCCGTCGCCGTCGGGGGTCGCCCGCAGCTTGGTCAGATACCGGGCGAACAGTTCGGCGTGATACCGGTTGATCCTCGACATGCGCTCGACCAGCTCCGGCTGGTCATTGTGATGCGAGAGCGGGTGGTGCGCGTCCGGGACACCGATCTGCGGGTACGGCCGCGGGCTCTGCTCTTTGCCGATCATGAACGTGATGACGCGCGTCAGGTCGGTCTGGAGCGCCAGCAGCTGCAGGTCGAGCATCAAGTCCAGGTGGTCTTCGAAATCGGCCGGTGCACCTTCTGGCTGCTCGAAGTTGGGCAGCTCGATATCGATCTGAGCTTCGGCCCTCTCGATGCGCCGCTCGACATCCCGGATGGCTTCCGTGTACTGCTCCACCTTGATCTGATCCTGCGCGCCGATCTCCCGGCTTAGCTGACCGAGCTTGTCGAGCACTGAGTCGAGGATGCTCTTCTGCTGTCTCAGCCTGTTCTCACGAGCGCCGCGCTCGGTGGAGCCCGCGTCGCCGAACAGTCGCTCGAACACGGCCCGAGGATTGTACTCCGTCGGCAGCGGCTGCGTGGGGCCGCGCCATGAGAGCGTATGCGTATAGACGCAGCTCAGGTTGCTGCTGCAGGCGCCCGCGTTTGCCGGGGCGTCCATGGCGAGCTCCAGCGAGGCCACCTGGGTGATCCGGCCGAACTCTCGCGCCAGGACCTGGTCCATCGATACGTCCGCGACAATCTCGGTCTCGGTACGTCCACCCTGAGGAATGCCGGTCAGGAACGATCCGGAGGCACCCGCGTGAATCTGGTTCCAATTCGCTCGGATCCCCGACAGGACCAGCATCTGATCCTTGAAAGGCGCGAGCGGCTCGAGGATCGGCGTGAGCTCGAAATCAGCGCCTATGCCCACTGGCGACCAGTAGTCCATCGCCATGCCGTTCGGCACGTAGAAGGTTTGGAAGCGATGCACGCGCTCAGGCGCAGACAGTCCACGCAGCCCGACGGGTACCATTGCATCGAGCAGCGGCAGCGCAAGGCTCGCGCCCAAACCTTTAATGAGGGTTCGTCGGGGGAGCGATTTCCCCAGGATGGTCATCATCTGTGAGCTCCCATGTGTGTTCTGTTCGCGCCTCAGCTCGCTTCCACGGACCTGCGCATTAGGAAGGCCTGGCTTTTAGTGATTCCGAGTACGATCGATGACCAGCGGTAGCCGCCCGCTTCAGCGTCGCGCACGATCTGGCGCACCGTCGGCTGATCGAAGTGCTCCAGTGGACGTCCCAACGCGTACGACATGAGCTTCTCGGTTACTGTGCGAACGAACTGCTCATCATGCTCGAGCAAGAATGACCGCAACGCTGCCACTCCGCCGAGCTCGACCCCGCTGGGCCACGTCCCGCGGCTATCCACCGGATCACCAAATTCATCGAAGTCCCGCCATCCACCCACGGCATCGAAATTCTCCAGCGCGAAGCCCAGAGGATCCATGAGCGAATGGCAACTGGCACACAGGCGATCGCTCCGGTGCCGTTCCAGCCGCTCGCGGATGCCCAGCGCCGCCGTTCCCGCACCCTGGTCCAAGCTCGTATCGACGTTGGCCGGCGGCGGTGGTAGGTTCGCACCCAAGATATTGTCCAGCAGCCACTTGCCCCGCAACACGGGCGACGTGCGGTCCGGGTACGAGGTGATCGCCATCAGCCCTCCGTGCCCGAGCAGACCCCCGCGTCGCTCGGGGTTCGGTAGCGTGACCCGCCGCGGGCGGCTTCCGTACACACCCGGGATCCCGTAGAACCTCGCCAAGCGTTCGTTCACATAGGTGTAGTCCGCGCTCAGCAACTCCACGATCGGACGATCGTTGCGCAGAGTACTGGCGATGAACATCTCCGTCTCCTGCTGGAACGCGTCCAGGAGACTCTCATCGAAATCAGGATACTTGAGCGGGTCGGCGAGCTTCTCGGGGAGGAGGCGCAGGTTCAGCCACTGAGCCGCAAAGCCCTCTACCAGTGCGTTGATCGCACGCGGATCGGCCAACATCCTGCGAACCTGCTCCTCGAAAACGGCGGGATCCGTCAGGCGACCGTCTTCCGCCAACTCGAGCAAGTGTTCGTCTGGGATGCTGCTCCACAGGAAGAAGGACAGCCGGGAGGCGACCTCCACGTCACTGAGGTCGTAAACCTCGTCCGCCTCGACCCCGGCCGGCACACGGCTGACGCGCACGAGAAACTCCGGATCCACCACGAGTCGCTCCAACGCGAGTTGGATCCCTGTGTCGAAGCTTCCACCTTGTGCACGACCCTGACGGAAGAAGTCGAGCAGCACGTCGACGTCGTCTTGCGTGGCGGGCCGGCGATAGGCGCGTCGGGCCATCCTCGACAGGATCTGTTCGGCGCACGCGTCTTCTCGTGCGCCCGTCTCCGGACGGCACACGAAGATCTCGTTACGGCTCGGAGTGTCCGCCACCGTTCCGGTGGTCTCGTACGGCCCCCCGATCTGGACCGAGTGCACGCTCGCGTAACCCATGTAGATCTGATCGTTCGTCAGGACCCGCCCTCTCTGAAGCGGCTGCGGTAGCAATTCCGGCTCCCACTGCTCCCTGATGAACGACACCCCGACCACCGCAGGCCCCGCCTCGACCGTCACCCGCGCCTCCAGATGCGCGTCGCCACCGGTCTGCATGTACACTTCCCACGCCGGAGCCCCGAAGGAACCCGGCTCGCCCGAGCCCGCGTAGCTGGCGGCTGCGGGCCTCGAGTCGAGCGCACCTCCGCCCACCGTGAACCTCTCGACGAGCGCTCCATCGAGCCGGAGATCGAGCTGCTGCGGCCATCCCATGCCCATCAGGTAGTCCTGGTACTGCCTGCGCAGCCGGATTTTGAGCAGGTACTCCCCATCCACCGGGAAATCGTATCGCACCGCGATGCCGCCCCGAGAAGCGAAGGGGAGGTCTTCACTTTGCCGCTGATCCTGCACGACGTGCAGCGGGATCTCGAAGGTCTCCACCCCGGGAGCCACGGGAGGTAGGCCGGTAGCCAGGCGTGTCACCTGCCGCGCCACCGACATGTACCGCTCCATGTGGGTGGTCGTGATCGAGAGCACGTCCGCGAAATTGTCGAAGCTGCCGTCCGCCGTCTCGTCACCCGGCAAGAGGGACTGCACGTCCACCTCGAGCGCGAACAGGTCGTTGATCGCGTTGTTGTACTCCAGGCGGTTGAGACGATGCACCGGATTGGTCGTGCCCGGGTTGGGCTCGGCCTCCGCAGCCGCCCGGTCGAGCTCCGTCTCCAGCCAGCTCGCCACCAGGTCGTACTCGGCCGGATTGGGCCGTGCCACGTCACCCGGCGGCATCGTGCCCGTGCGCAGCTTCCGGATCACCGTCTCCCACTCCTCAGACGCCGCGCTCGGCTCTTCCACGTCCAACACGTCGAGCGCCAATCCGCCCCGCAGGCGCCTCTCGTTGTGACAGCGAACGCAGTACTCGTCGAGGACCGCTCGCACGTCATCCGGGTCGATCGCGGTTGGGTGGGGCGTGGCGGCGATCACCACCAGCGCGATCCCGACACCGAGGACCAGCGCGACGATGGACGCATGCCCAGTTGTGGAGCGTCGGTCCTTCATTCGTCGTGATCGGCTGCGTGCGCCGCGACCCGCTTCACTTCCTCGCGGGAATGATCCTGCCGCAGCGCCCGGTTCTTGGCCCGAAGGCCACGTGTGGCGCGCGCCTGCGTGTGCTCCGAGCTCACCGCGGACCTCGACATGATCCTCTCGAGGTCGTGGCTTCCGCACGAGGAGCACGTGGGCGCGCGAGAGGACTCCAGCACCAGGTGTTCGAGCTCACGTCCGCACGAAGAACAGCGGTATTCGAAGATAGGCATAGCGTCACCAGCCGGACCCGGTTGTCGACCGAGAATAGCGGTTGAGCGGCTGACATTCCACACACACGGTTGTAAGGGCGCTCGACAGGGTTAGTATTCGGAGCGTCTTACCAGATATCTATCGATCGGAGTGTCGTTGGTGTCCACGGTCACAGTGTCCAGCAAATATCAGGTGGTCATTCCCAAGGATGTGCGAGATCGCCTCAACATCCGCCCAGGCCAGAAGGTCGAAGCCTTCGCCATAGCGGGGAGGATCGAGCTCGTGCCCATCCGCCCCGTTTCGGAGATGCGGGGCTTTCTCCGGGGAATGGACCCGAACTTCGAGCGTGAGCCGGACCGCGACCTGTGAACGTCGTCGACTCCTCGGGATGGATCGAGTACTTCGTGGGAGGGCCCAACGCCGGCTTCTTCGAACAGCCACTCCACGAGATAGAGAGCCTTCTCGTGCCCTCGGTCACGGTCCTGGAGGTGTATCGCTACGTGCTGCGGGAACGTGGGCGGGGGGACGCATTGACCGTTGCCGCCGCCATGCGACAGGGGCGAGTGATTGACCTGGATCAGGGACTCGCCATCGAAGCGGCCGATCTCGGCGCGAACCACGGCCTCCCGCTGGCCGACAGCATCATCTATGCGTCGGCGCTCGTGTACGACGCCACGCTTTGGACTCAGGACGCCGACTTCGAAGGGTTGGATCAGGTAGAGTACCGGGCCAAGGCGTGAGGGGGCGCAGGACTAGCAGGGACCGCGATCCTCGAGGAACAGGGTGAACAACGGTTCGTAGTCGTTGCCATCGGCGGATCGCAGAGCTCGGATGTAGGCGCCGCGCGCGTCCCCCGCTTCGTCCAGTTCGCGGCTCTTCCAAGCGAACGGCGCGCGGCCACTCTGGTGGAGAAGCATGTCACACCAGAGGCGGGCATGCCGACCGTTTCCGTTGGGGAAGGGGTGGATCTTGACCAGGCGGTGGTGGAGTCGCAGGGCGGCCTCATCGATCGGGAAGGTGCCGTGCTCCATCCAGAAGACTCCATAGTCAACCAGCTTCCGGACCTCTTCCTGAATGATGGCCCAGTATGCTCCGATGTTCTTGTCTGACGTCCTGTAGCGACCGGCCCATGCCCAGGTCTGGTCGAACATCCGCCGATGCAATTCTCTGACCGTGGGTTCGCCAAGGGCGGGAGTCCGGGCGCGAAGGACCCAGGCGGCTGCCTCGAGGATGTTCTCCTGCTCCCACAGGTTGAGCTCACCACGGTTTTGGATGTGGGAGGGGAGTAAGTCCGCCGCCTCATCCGCATCAACCGGGGTGGCGCCTTCCGGTTCGTTATCGAACATCCCAGAAGTTCCTACCCCGGTCCCGGAGAACGTCCGCGGTGATCTCACTGGTCTGGCGTCGCCTTTCGCTCATGGGGACTCCCTGGGCCTCCAACTCCATCGACTCCGAGACCCGCGCGACCAGGCTCGCAGCGAGGTGTTCAGCTTGCCGCTCGAGGATGTTGCTGAGCGAGTCCCGCGGCACCATGGCATATACCAGGTCGCAATCCATTGCCTCGGCCAGTTTTCTGAGCGAATCAAGCCGTATCGTTCCTTTGGATTCATTGGACTCGGCGCTGTGGACCGCGGTCTTCGAGAGGCCGGTTCGTTCGGCCAACTGCCGCAGGGACATCCCGAGGGCTTCACGAACGGTCCTCGCCCAACCCTGACCAGGCGGCGGGCGCTCGCGGAGAGCCTGGAACGGGGTCAGTGCCTCGTCCAGCTGCCGTATCCGTAAATCCTCAAGTCTACCCATGGTTCGGAGAGTCTCAGTAGAAAGGTACCATTATAATAGAACGATCACGATAATATCAAGCTATTATAATAGATCGTTCTACTATATACCATACCAGTATAATAGAACGACTATAGCTGAGAAGACGGGTTGGCTTCAGAACACCGCGATCGGATTCACGGGTGAGCCCGTCCCGTTGGGAATCGGCAACGGAGCGATCATCAGCATGAACTCCCACCGCCCTTGGGCCGCTGCCATCTCGGCCAACGCATCGAGATCCGCGCGGTCGAGCAGGTGAATGCCCAGCATCGTCAACGCGAAGTCGTGGAGCGCCAGCGTAGGCAGGTCGCCTTCAGGACGCGGCGTGTAGCCCGGCGTCTCCCATCCGAGGACCGCGATGTCCCGCGCCTTCAGCCACGGGATGACCGAGTTGTCGAAGCCGGCCGCCTCAGCCCATGTGTCGAACGGCCCGACCGCTTCCCGCCTCGCCCATCGGCCCCAGCGCAGCAGCATCGCGTCACCCGAACCCACGCGCACGCCGGTCTCGGCCTCCCACGCCTCCAGATCCTCGACGGTGATGCGGGTTCCCGGCTCCAGATACGGCACTCCTTTCAATCTGGCGATGTCGTACAGCACGCCGCGCGTCACGATTCCGTTCTTCATGGTGAGAACCGAGTTCTTCAGCGCGCCACCCTCCATTGTGACGAGATCCTCGATCGGATAGCCGTTCCACATCTTGCCGCCGAAGAAGCGATGGGCGAAGCCGTCGATGTGCGTCGAGCCGAGACCGTGGATGCATCGATACGCCACGCGGTCACTCGCCCCCCTGGGGCTGGCGTTCACCATCTCCCACTGCACGGGGCAGGGGTTGTCCACGGCTTCTTCCGTCTGCGCGGTCCTGGCGAGCGATACTGTGATCCCGTCCTGCACCAGCGCCGCTGCCTCCCGGCGCTTGGCCGGCGTGATCAGATTGAGCGCGCCGATCTCGTCGTCCGGCCCCCACCGACCCCAGTTCGAGAGATCCTCCAGCCACCGCTCGTACTCGGCCTCTGTGATCAGCGGGAGAACCTCTTGGACGCTGGCGGCCGGGACGGCGCCGGCAAGCAATAGCAACAACGCGGCCCCGGTCCCGGCGCTGATCGTGAGAATCCGTTGACGGGAGATCTTCATGTCGTCACCTCGTACGCTGTACGGCCATCGCTCTAACAATCGGGTGAAGATGAGAAGTGGGGCATGGAATGGGCAAGAAGCGCTCATGGCGCGTGGGGCTCCTTGCGGACGGGTCGGCGTAGGTAGTATTATAGTAGTATGAAAGTAAAGACATCAATCACACTTTCTGAAGACGTACTCGAGCAGCTGGATGGGGTGGCCGGTTCTGAGTCGCGGTCGGCGCTCATCGAGCGAATCTTGCGCGCGTTCCTCCTCCGCCGGGAGCTCGATGAGGTACAGGCCAGGGACCGGGCGCTCCTGGATAGGGATGCGGACGTGTTCAACGCCGAGGCTCTGGACGTCTTGGCATACCAGGCGGGTTGGCTGGACCCTGATGACTGATGCGCACGTCCGGGTCACCCGGTGAGAAGAGGAGAGCTCTACCGAGTGAGAAGGCCCGGAGGCGACGTCAGGCGGTCCCGAGTCTTCGTGGTGGTCAGTCGCCAAGCGCTCATCGACTCCCGGTTCGCGACCGTGGTCTGCGCCCCCGTGTACACCAAGGGAGAAGGGCTGTCCACGCAGGTGCACGTCGGTACCGATGAGGGACTCAAGCACCCGTCATGGATCACGTGTGACAACCTCGTGAGCCTTCCCAAGTCGCGACTCACGGACTATGTCGGTGCGCTGTCGAGACCGTCCATTACGGAGATGAATCGAGCGCTACGGGCCGCGTTGGATCTCCTCTGACCTATCCCGAAGCCTTCGAGAGGAGTCACCTCGGATCCTCACCGACCTTCACGATGGCCGTCTTCGCTACGCCGCCTGCGCCGCTCGACTCGCGCGTGCTGGGAGCGTCTGAGCAGGTTAGGTGGGGGGGGGTCGAGTCAGCCGGAAACCCGCATTTCGGACTTGAAGCCATTCGTGCCCGAGTACGACCAGTCAGCGTCCGCACTTCTATGTGTGTGGACGACGGACTCATACTGCACGTAGCCGTGGTACGTACGGGACGGGAGGCCGTTGATGGTGATGGGGCCGCCATCCAGGCCCGGAAGCAGCTTCATCTCCACGGTCGACTCGGGTACTGAGAACCGGAACGTGTCTGACGTCTCCGAAACGGTCAAAGGCACGGGCTCTATTACCTGCGCGAGCCGAGCGAACCCTCCGAACGCTACGGGCAGGAGCCGATCGAGGGTCGAGATCTTCTCGTCGCCAAGTGCGTCATCGACGTAGATCCGCGTCCAGCGTCCCATGTAGAACGTGACCACGAAGTTGATACCCGCCAATTCATCGCCCTCGAACTGACCCTCTCGGACCTGGATCAACCGCGTGCCGTGGCAAGTCCGCTCAGGCCTCCCAAAGTTGCAGGAGAAGACGGCCACGCAGTCGGTGGATCGATCACATCACTCAGCAGGAGTTGGCCGATCGGGTCGGTGTCACGCGACAGACGATCCTCTCCATCGAGAGGGGTCGGTACAATCCTTCCGTTGGCCTAGCGTTGCGGCTCGCCGAAGCGTTCGACGTCTCCGTGGAGGCGTTGTTCGAGCTCGATGAGGAGGAAGGCCATGACTGAGCAGGCTGCGGAAAAGTCGCTGCCCTCGATGCCCGGATTGATCGCGGGCGGTCTTGTGATCCTCGGAGTGCTGCTCTGGATGTTCGTGGCCGAGGGCCTTCTGTTCGTGTCTGGGCTGGGTGCCTTCGGGCCAGGCATCCTTCGTGAATTGGGCTGGCTCAAAGATCAGGATGAGTTCAAACGGCAGGCAGCGCACCGGGCTGGATACCATGCCTACCTGATCGGAGGCCTCGCCACAGTCCTCGTAGTCTCTGGGCTTCGGTGGCGCGGGACGGACCTCGAAGACGCATCCGAATGGATCATGCTCATCCTGGTCATCCTGTGGATGACATGGCTGTTCAGCGCACTGCTGACCTATTGGGGAGCACGAAAAACAGCGTCCCGAGTGCTCATGATATTCGGTTCGTTCTGGGCCGTCTTCGTCATCGCATCCATCATCGGCGAGTCAGGCAATACGCTGGAGCTTCTGCTGGGCGTGCTCATGGGCAGCCTTGTCGTTGCGCCGTTCTTCGCGCTCGGGTGGACAGCCGGGCGATGGCCTCGCCGGACGGGCGCGGCGCTTCTAGCCGTGTCCGCGCTCTTTCTCGTGATATTCGTCCCGCCCCAGGTGGCGAGGCCCCTCAAGTTGTCGACTATACTCGTCACGGACGCGCTGCTGCTGGTGCCGCTGATCGCTTCTGGAGTCGCACTTCTCCGGGATGCGGACCGCGACGATCCGGACGGGGATGACTCGGATGATGAAGGGGCGCCGTAGCGGCGTCGGCCGCCTACCGGAGGACAGGCTCCAGATCCGAGCCGCGCGTTGCCAGGTGTGTTCGCACCGTGAATGTTCCGGCGCAGACGCACTCGAGTCGGAGGGAGTATCCCGTGAGAAGCAACGGACGGGCCGTGGCAATGACGCTCGCTACGTTCGCCGTGGCGACGAGCCCACTCTTCGCGCAGAGCGACGGCGCGGACGATGGTAAGAAGCACATGACGATGGAAGAGTCTCTCCTCCTTCCGGCGTGGCGCGGATACCGTCTGTCCCCGGACAACACCAAGCTGGTCTTCACCAAGCGGGAAATGGACACCGAGGAGTGGGAGAGTGTCACCCACGTCTGGGTCCACGACCTCGAGACGAACGAATCGATTCAACTCACCAACTCGGCGCGTGGCGAGAGCAATCCTCAGTGGTTGCCCGACGGCCGCATTCTCTTCAACTCGCGTCGCGGCGAGGGAGATGACGATGACGATGACGCAGGGAACCGTTTTTGGGCGATTTCACTGCGCGGCGGCGAAGCGGTGCCTTTCTTCGACGATGACGAAGCGCCCACCAGCGGCTCGTTTACCCGAGACTTCTCTGTGATCGCCTACACGGAAGAATCCGAGCGCGTCGATCACGAGGAATGGGAGGAGCGGAAGAAGAATAAAGACGACGCCTACTACGCGGAGGCGAAGCTCACGTGGCGCCAGCTCTGGGTGTACGACCCCGAGTCGGGTGAGAAGACGCAGATCACAGAGGGAGAGTTCGACCACCAGGGACCGCAGTGGTCGCCCGACGGCCAATGGATCGCGTTCACGTCGAACCGGACCCAGACGCAGATGGGCGATCCCGATCGTAGCGACAACACAGATGTGCTGGTGGTTGCAGCCGATGGTGGCGAGCCCCGAAATCTCAGCGCGAGCAACTCGGGCGCGGACCGCGGGCCGGTATGGTCCCCGGACGGGACCCGGATCGCCTACACGGGCTCGCTCGTCGAAAACGGCGGCGCGGCCCAGAGCGACGTCTTCGTGGTCGATGTGGCGGGGGGTGAGTCTCGCAATCTCACCGAAGACGTCAACCTCTCGGCATCCGGCGTGCGCTGGTCCGCGGATGGCAGCGAGATCCTGTTCACAGTCGCCAACGGCCTCACGTCGCACCTGTACAAGGTGTCCGCCGGAGGCGGCGAGCCGGAGATGATCCTGCCCGACGACGAATACATTTACGGCGGCACGACGCTTTCAGACGACGGCACCAAGCTGATTTTCACCGGTAGCTCGCTCTACACCACCGGCGAGGTCTTCATCGCCGATGCGGATGGCTCGAACATCGAGCACGTGCTCAGCCCGACCAACGAGATGGAGGACTTCGAGCTCGCGCGTTCCGAGCTGCTGACGTGGGAGGGCGCGGGCGGCTGGCAGATCGAGGGCGTGCTCACGTATCCGCTCGACTACGTGGAAGGTCAGCGCTACCCGATGATCCTGCAGGTTCACGGTGGCCCCCACGGCCGTTTCTCCAAGGGCTTCAACGCCGGCTCCCAGATTTGGGCCGCCCGCGGATATGCGGTGCTGCGCGGAAACCCCCGCGGCAGCTCCGGCCGCTCCTACGAGTTCTCCAACGCCAACTTCATGGATTGGGGCGGCAAGGACTTCGAGGACCTGATGGCAGGCGTCGACCACGTCGTCGACATGGGTGTCGCCGATGCCGATCAGCTCGCGATCATGGGAGGGAGCTACGGCGGCTTCATGACCTTCTGGGGCGTCACCCAGACCGATCGCTTCAAGGCCGCGATCGGCCACGCCGCGATCTCCGACTGGTACGCCTTCTACGGACAGACCGACATCCCCTTCCTGCTCGAGTTCGGTTTCGGAGGCCTGCCCTGGGAGACGAAAGAGACCTTCGAGCGGTTCTCGCCGATCGAGTACGCGGGGAACGTGACTACGCCGCTCCTCATCACGCACGGCGAGCAGGATCGACGCGTGCCGATCACCCAGGGCGAGGAGTACTTCCGGACGCTGAAAAAGATGGGCGCGGACGTCGAATTCCTACGCTTCCCGCGAGAGGGCCACGGGATTCGGGAGCCTCGGCACCGCATCTACCTCGATCAGGAGCAGGCCAAGTGGTTCGACCGCTGGGTCCGGTCGCGGCGGGCGGTCACGGACGCTGAAGGATAGGGCCTCAGACAGCCACGGGTTCGATGCTTAGTCCCCCAATGGACTTCTCACTGACCCCCGACCAACAGTCGATCTGCGACGCCGTGCAGAAGGCGTGCGCTCCGTTCGACGATGACTACTGGCTGGAGCGCGACCGTACCGAGGAATTCCCCTTCGACTTCCATCGCACGATGGCGGACGGCGGTTGGCTCGGCATCGCGATGCCGGAGCAGTACGGCGGGGCGGGCCTGGGCGTCACCGAGGCCGCCTTGATGATGCATACGGTAGCGAACTCGGCCGGAGCGATGAGCGCCGCCTCGGCGATCCACATCAACATCTTCGGACCCCACGCGATCGTGGTCTTCGGTACGGACGAGCAGAAACAACGCTGGCTGCCGCCACTCATTCGAGGTGAGACGAAGTCCTGTTTCGGCGTCACGGAGGCCGATGCGGGTCTGGACACGACTTCGATCACGACCACGGCCAGGCGTACGGACGAGGGATACGTGATCAGCGGCAAGAAGGTCTGGACCTCCACGGCCCAGGAGGCCGACAAGATCATGTTGCTGGCCCGCACCACGCCCAAGGAGGAACGCGAGCGCAGCACCGACGGACTGACCCTCTTCTACACGGACCTGGACCGCGACTACTGCGACGTGAAGACGATTCCCAAGATGGGTCGCGCCGCTGTCGATTCCTGCGAAGTGTTCATCGATGGCTTGCCGGTGCCTGTGGACGACCGGGTCGGAGAGGAAGGGCATGGATTCGCTTGCCTTCTCCACAGCCTCAATCCGGAACGAATTCTCATCGCCGCCGAGGCGATCGGGATCGGACGGAACGCCCTCGCCCGTGCGACCGAGTACGCGAAGACGCGCGTCGTATTCGATCGTGCCATCGGTCAGAATCAGGCGATCCAGCATCCCCTGGCACAGAGCTGGATGGAACTGGAGGCGGCCTGGTTGATGACGATGCGTGCTGCCAGCGTCTACGATTCAGGAGAGGCGTGCGGGCTCGAGGCCAACGCCGCCAAGTATCTTGCCGCGGAAGCGGGCTTCCAGGCCTGCACGCGCGCCGTGATGACCCACGGCGGCATGGGCTACGCCAAGGAATTCCATGTGGAGCGCTTGCTGCGCGAAGTGATAATCGCGAGGCTGGCGCCCGTCAGCCCCGAGTTGATCCTCTGCCATGTCGCAGAGAAGGCTCTGGGGCTGCCGAAGTCCTATTGAGTCGCGGACTCACGGCGTCGCCCATCCAGACATTGCATGGTCAAGTGCGGTGACATATATACCGACACTCACGAAGACAAATAACCGGCATGTTTGTCAAATGACCGACGGCTACCCTCACCTCGCGTTCCGCAGGCACTGGGATGTATCGCCTAAAGCTCGCTACCAGCTCGGCCAGTGTCACGCGATCATCCTCGCGGTCTGCCAAATGCCGCTCCGACCCGAGGACCGCGATCGCTTGCTCGGCGTCTCTCTGGTAAGAGGTGCTCAGGCGACCACTGCCATCGAGGGGAACACGTTAACAACGAGAGAAATCGAGCGCGTCGCCGCGGGCGAGTCCCTTCCCCCTAGCAAAGAATACCAGGAGATCGAGGTACGAAACGTCCTCGAGGCCATGAACGGGCTCCTGGTCGAAGTCGCCACGGAAAGAGAGGGTCAGCCGATATCGCCGGAATTCATCCTCCGTCTACACGGAATGATCGGCAAGGACCTCGGGCCTCACTTCGACGCTGTGCCGGGCCGCTTCAGGACCGACGACAGGGTTGTGGGACCATACAAATGTCCCGCTCCAGAGTTGGTCCCGAGCTTGGTTGATCACCTCTGCGCTTGGCTGGCCGAGGAGTTTCTGTTCAATACCGGGGAACAGCCGTTCGCAGATGCGGTGGTCCAGGCGATCATCACGCACGTCTACATCGAGTGGATTCACCCGTTCGGTGATGGGAACGGAAGGACAGGTCGACTTCTGGAGTTCTACGTCCTCCTCCGTGCCGGGACTCCCGACATCGCTTCGCACATCCTGGCGAATCTCTACAACGACACTCGGCCGGAGTACTACCGCCAACTCGAGCAAGCTGCGAAGACCCGGACCTTGACCGGATTCATCGACTACGCGGTCCAGGGCTTCCGCGACGGCCTCATGGAGACGCTCGAGGGGATCCAGAGGGGTCAATTCGAGATCGCATGGCGTGGCTTCATCTACGATCGATTCGCCGAACTGGGATATACGAAGAAGAACGTGTTCAAGCGACGGCGTGAATTGATGCTCAGCTTCCCAGTTGGCCACGACCTTACGTTGGACGACATCGCTCTCCTCACGCCCAGCCTGGCTCGGAGCTACGCTCGGCTCTCTGAGCGCACGCTCGTCCGCGATCTCGAAGTGCTGGAGGAGATGGACCTCATAGCCAAGACCGGCGATCGATACCGCGCGTGCGGGGACGCGCTGAGTCTCCGGATACCCTGGCGCTTGCCGATCGAGCTTCGATAAATCGCTAGGCGCTACTCCGCTACGCCTCCCAACCGTACCGGCGTCGCTCCCCCCAGGTGGATGCCGTTGAAAAGGAACTTGAAGGTCGCGTGAGGCTGTGACCGCTTCTTGATGAGCGGACCAAAGAGGAAGATGCGGCCGTCACCGAGCTTCGCCTCCGAAACCGTCGTGCCGCCGAAGAGCCTGTGCTCTCCCCACGCCCACCCGCTCAGCAGCGGCGTCTCGGAATCGAACCACGCCACGGGTGTGACGCCCTGGCTGGCCGCTTGCGGCAAGAGGCGGAAGACGGGGCTGTTGTTGAACATGATGTTCGTGTGGTCCCCGAAGCCGTAGGCCAGCGGGTGTGTGTTGTCGACCGCCATCTCGAGCACCGAGCTGGGCACGTAGTACACCGCGCGCCCCAAGGGATTGTTCTCTCCATCCGTGAGATGGTTCGTCATGGGCAGACCCGCATGTGTGGCGATCGCCGTGGATGAACCGATGGCCAGGAGCGTGCCGCCGTCCCGAACGAAATCGATGAGGTTCGGGATGGTCTCGTCGGCGGTGATGCTGCCGAGCATCCTCTGATACTCCTGCGGGATGCTGCCTTGGCCTCCGCGGCCGCCCCCGCCGCGCCCGCCGAATCCGCCAAAGCCCGTGCTGGCTCCCGGAATCCCTCCGTCCTCGAATACCAGGACGTCGAAGTCGTCTCCGAGCCCCGTATCATTCAGTGTCTGCGGGTAGACCACTTCGTACGGGAACTCGTACTGCTCGAACATCCAGCGGGTCCAGCCCGACGACATCGAACCGCCGTATCGGTCCCACAGGCCGAGGGTGACCGGGCTGAGCTCCAGCGCGTCCACGGACGGCGTCGACGCCACGCCGACGAAGTCCAGGCCGAGCTCGGGGGCGATCTGGGATATCATCTCACGGCTCGTCGCGGTCGCGGGCACCCACAGCGTTCCAGCGGGCCAGCTCTGACCGGCGGCCATCACGGCCTCCGATATCCAGTAGACCTTCTGGTCCGCCGCTAGCAGCCGGTTCGTGGCGATGGCTGCGTCGATTACGGCGTGGCTCACCATGAAGCCTGCCGCCCCGTCAGCATCGGTGATGCGACCCGGAGGCGGTGACGAGAAGCCTTGCACCACCTCGAAGGGCCCGTCGAAGCCGTCCAGAATGCGATCGAACTCCACGCCCATCTGTAGCGCAAGCGTGTAACCGGCGTTGTCATAGGGGGGCACCGGTGGCCCTCCGTCGTACTCGAAGTCGTTGGGATGATCCTGCGGCTCGAACATGTCGTATACGTGCGGAGCGTATGCCTGGTCGCTGCGCACGATGAGCGAGTTGGCAGGGTAGGACTTGCCGGCGACCGTGAAACGCGCGGTGGCCCGGTGGATCGTGACCCCGTTCTTCTCCAGCGTGTTCACAAACTTCACCGCGGTGGGGAAGTCGGGCTGGTCCGCAGGAATGATGTACCCCCTCGGGTCTCTCAGGTCAGGATCCCGAAATAGTTGGAACCCCTCGGGCGCCAGACCACCACGACCGAAGCCCCCTCGACCCCCGCCCGCTCCCGCCCGCCTACCCGCCGCGAGCTCGGCGGTCACCCTCGCGACGAGCTTGGGCCTGATGGTCCACGAGTCCTCACTGCCGCGCTGGATGGCGTCTTGCCCCATGCGATAGCGGTTGTGGAGCAGCGTCTCCCTGTAGCGCGAGGCGTAGTCCAGAATCGCGCGGTTGTTGGTGATGGAGTAGTCGACGGACTGCCGGAAATGCCACTCCTGAGGCTCGATCGGTGCGGGCAGGTCGTTGACCGCTAGCAGCCGGTCGGGCACGAACTGGATGCGCATGGGAGTTGGATTGCCCTGCGTCTCCGTCAGGATGCCGATCATGTTGTGGAAGTAGCTGGTCGTGCGGAGGTTGCCGTTGAACCACGCGGAATAGTTGGCGCCCTGGCGCATCGTCGCGCCCGGCTTGCCCTCGGCGACGAGCCTCTGATGGATCGCGGTGCCTACCGCCTGAATGCCGAGGGTCACGAGCGGATGCACGTTGTGGTTGGGTGGATCGCGGAACGGTGGCGCGAACAGGACGGTGCCCGACGGGCCCGTCTGGTGATGGTTGTACATGATCTGGGGATACCACTCGCGGAACATGATGCGCGAGATGTTCTCCGTCTCGGGCTGTGTCACCATGTACGAGTCGCGGTTGTTGTCGTGCCCGATGTACTTCTGATAGAGACGGGGGATGCCGCGCGTGCTTCGCTGCATCGGGTCCGGCTCGCGCATGTACCAGCTCGACACCAGCTCCATTCCGTCCGGATTCGCGTGCACCAGAAGGGTGATCACGTCGTCCAGGAAGCGGTGAGTCTCGGCATCGTCGAGGCTCACCATCTGGTATGCCATCTCCATGAGCTGGGCCGCGCCCAGCACCTCGGTCGCGTGCAGCCCTCCGTCGATCCACACGACGGCCTTCGCGGTCTGGGACAGCTCGCGTGCCTCTTCCTCGCTGAGATCGTTCGCGAGCGCCAGCCGCCGCGCGTTGCTCTTGTGCTGCTCGAGGTTCGCGTGATTCGCCGGAGAAGTGATGATCGCCATGAGGTGAGGGCGACCTTCGGCGGTGTAGCCGATGGTGTCCAGCACCATGCGCGGCGACTCCGTGGCGAGCGTCTGCCAGTACTCGGTCAGCTGCGTATACGTCGCGAGCCAATAGTCGTCACCGATGTCGTGGCCGAACTGGGCCATGGGTGTCGTGACCTCTTGCGCCTGGAGAGCCGGCCCGGTCACTGCCAGGAGCCCAGCGCACAGAAGTGTCCGGATGGATGCCTGCGAAGACTTTTTCATGATGACCCTGCCGCTATGGGGAGCCAGCGCTCCCGTTTGGAAACAGAATAGCCACTCCTGTCGATCTCCCCACGGCCGACACACTTTGCGGCGTGACCCCATCGCCGCTACGGGCGAGCAAGGAGCGGATTGACATGACTACGTTGAAGACACTTCCGGCTGCTGGTTTGCTCGCGCGATCACTCGCGCGATCGCTCGCGTGGCTCGCACTGCTCATGTTGGCGCTGCCGGCCTCCGCTGCTGCGCAACAGCCCGCCGAGACCATCATCCGAAACGGCCTGATCGTTACCGCCGACGGGCGCATGGAGGCGGACATCCGCATCCGTGGCGAAACGGTCGTCGAGATCGGACCGAGCCTCGCAGCCGGTGCAGGCGCGCGGGAGATCGACGCGAGCGGAATGCTTCTGCTTCCGGGTGCCGTCGACCCGCACACGCATCTCAACCCGGTGATGCCGGACCCGCCCGAGCCCAACAGGAACCAGGACGACTACGCGAGCGGATCCGCGGCTGCCTTCGCGGGCGGCGTGACCACGGTATCGAACTTCATTTCGATGCGGTCGGGCGAGGACGTGGACGCGTACGCCGCTCGGGTCATCGGCGCGATCGAGCGGAACGGGATGGCCGACGTCTTCGTGCACGTCGCCGTGGGCAACGACCCCACGCCGTTCGTGCGCAGCCGTCTGGACGAGCTGGTGTCGAGAGGCTTCGTGAGCACGGGCGAGGATTTCATGGCCCGGCCGGCCTACGACCAGCATGTGCTCGAATGGTACCGGACGTTCCGAGCGTCGGGCGGGGCAGGGGTGCTCAGCATGATCCACGCCGAGGACTATGCGATTCTCCAGGAGGCCAGGGACCGTCTCATGGCCGAGGGCCGGGGCTCGATTCACAACTTCGCCCAGAGCGCCCCAGCCGTCGCAGAGGTGGTCGCTGTGCAGAGGGCCGTCGCGATCGCGGAAGCGACCGGCTCGCCGATGTACATCCTGCACGTCTCGTCGGGGCGCGCGCTGAAGGTGGCCGAGGACGCAATGGCGCGAGGGCTTCCAGTCTATGTGGAAACACGGCCGATGTATTTGCACCTCACGGCGGCGGTGTACCAGCGGCCGGACGTCGGCCTCTACCTGGGCGGGCCACCGCTGCGTGACAAGTGGGACCAGGACATGCTGTGGGAAGGGATCGCCAAAGGCACGGTGCACACGATCGGAACCGATCACACCGGATATACGAGAGCGGCCAAGCTCGACCCCACCCAGACGCTCGCGAACAAGCGGCTGGGCCTCGCCAATCTCCAGGAGTACCTGCCGATGATGTTCTCCGAGGGTGTGCTGACGGGTCGCATCACGCTCGAGCAGTTCGTCGCAGTTACTTCGACGAACGCGGCCAAGCTGTTCGGTTTCTATCCCCGGAAGGGCACGATCCAGGTCGGTTCGGATGCCGACATCGTGATTTGGGACCCCACGATCACGAAGCTCATCCGTGACGAGGATCAGCTGTCGAGGGCAGGGTACTCCACCTATGCGGGCTTGGAGGTGACTGGCTTCCCGCGCACCACCATCCGCCGCGGTGAAGTCGTCTACGACGACGGCGCGGTCGTGGCCGAGTCCGGCTCGGGAAAATTTATCCCGGGCGCGCCGTTCCGGAGGCCGGTGTTGCGGCCCGTGACGAATCGAGAATAGCGGGGAGGCGTGCTCACCTTGGTCACGGATCACGGTTGAAGGACGCGTTCGTCCGTTCGTTTTAGCTTCTTCCCCCATGATCTCCGTTTCAAACCTCGAAAAGTCGTTCGGCGACCGCACGCTGTTCACCGGCGCCTCCTTCCAGCTCAACCCGGGGGAGCGCTACGGGCTGGTGGGCGCCAACGGGTCGGGCAAGACCACGCTCCTCAACATCCTGTGCGGTGACCTGGAGTCCAGTGACGGTACGGTCTCCGTGGCGAAGCATCTCCGGATGGGAGTCCTGCGCCAGGACCAGTTCGTGTACGAGAACGAGGAGATTCTCAAGGTCACCCTCATGGGCAACCCGGAGCTGTGGCACGCGATGGTGGAGAGGGAGGCGCTGTTGGCACGCGCCGAGCAGCACTTCGACGCGGACCGGTTTTCCGAATTGGAGGAGACTTTTCAGCGGCACGACGGATACACGGCCGAAGCCCGAGCCGCCACGATTCTGGAGGGTCTGGGTCTCCCGACGGAGGTGCATCGCTCTCGCGTGTCCACGCTGTCGGGCGGATTCAAGCTTCGGGTCTTGCTCGCTCAGGTACTGGCGAGCGCCCCAGACATCCTTCTTCTCGACGAGCCGACCAACCACCTCGACATCATCTCCATTCGCTGGCTCGAGATCTTCCTGCGCGACTTCAAGGGGCCGGCGGTGGTCATCTCCCACGACCACCGATTCCTGGACAACGTGATGACGCACGTCCTGGATGTGGACTACGAGACGGTGCTGCTCTATCACGGGAACTACACCGACTCTCTGAAGGCGAAGCAGCTGGAGCGCGAGCGCAGGGAGAAGGACATCGCGGCCCGCGAGCGGGACATCGCGCATCACCAGAAGTTCGTGGACCGGTTCCGGGCGAAGGCGAGCAAGGCTCGGCAGGCACAGAGCAAGGTGCGCATGATCGAGAAGAAGGCGGCTGCGCTCACGGGGCTGCCCATGAGCTCGCGGCGCTACCCCACCTTCCGATTCGAGCAGAAGCGCAACAGCGGGAAGGAAGTGCTCAGCATCAAGGGCATCAAGAAGGCCTTCGGCGACAACGAGGTGCTGCACGGCGTGGACCTCACCGTGAACCGGGGCGACCGGCTGGCCATCATGGGGCCCAACGGCATCGGCAAATCCACGCTTCTCAAGATCATCATGGGCGAGTTGGAGCCCGACGGCGGAGAGGTCCAGTGGGGGTACGAGACCCACCTGGGCTATTTCGCCCAGGACCACCACGAGCAGTTCGAGACGCCGAAGCGCACGGCCGAGGACTGGGTCTGGGATTTTTGCCCGGACAAGGACATCGGCTATGTGCGCGGCCGGATGGGGCTGATGCTGTTCTCAGGCGACGACGGCAAGAAGCGGCTGAGTGCG
This sequence comes from Gemmatimonadota bacterium, assembly GCA_022560615.1. NCBI lineage: Bacteria > Pseudomonadati > Gemmatimonadota > Gemmatimonadota bacterium. The sequence goes on along the minus strand of JADFSR010000023.1, from coordinate 31,400 downwards.
CTCTCGGGTGGAGAGGCTACGCGCCTGGTCTTCACCCGGTTGGCGATCGAGCGCCCGAACGTCCTGGTGCTGGACGAGCCGACCAATCACCTGGATCTCGAGTCGATCGAGGCGCTGGTCGAGGGACTGAGAGCCTTCGAAGGCACGCTCCTGTTGGTCTCGCACGATCGCTGGTTCGTGAGCCAGCTGGCCACCCGCGTCGTGGAGATCAAGAGCGACGACATCGTCGACTACCTGGGCACATACGAGGAGTACGTGCACTTCTGCGGCGACGACCATCTGGACACCGACCGGGTGATCCTCAAGGCCAAGCGGGAGAAGAAGAAGAAGGCCAAGGACCGGTCCGGCGTGTCGGTCAACGGGAGCGGGCCTGCGCCGGCAGGGGGCCGGCGAGGTGTTTCGAAGGCGCACAGGAGTCGCATGCGCGAGAGCCTCGACACGCTGATGGCTCGCGTCGACACGGCCGAAGCGCGTGTCCTGGAAATCGATGAGCTATTCTGCCAACCCGGCTACTACGAGCAAACTCCGCCCGACGACGTCAGGGCGCTGGAGGATGAGCGTTCGCGCCTGAAGAGTGAGGTGGCCGAGCTGACGAGCGAGTGGGAACGGACCGAAGAGGAGTTGAGCGCGCTCAAGGCCAAGTAGCCGAAGGCTCTGACCCTCAGCTGATCGGCCTTCGCACCGGTCCGCGAATCCATCTTCCCGGCTTTTCGCCGGTGAGGCCGCCATTGAGGATCACCGGCACGCCGTTGATCAGCAGATCGGTGATTCCCACCGAGAACTGGTGGGGATCGGCGTACGTCGCCCGGTCCGCGATCACGTCCGGGTCGAAAACCGCCACGTCGGCCCGCATCCCCTCTGCGATGAAGCCCATGTCCGCGCGTCCGAGCCACTGGGCCGGCATCGACGTCATCTTCTTCACGGCTTCCTCGAGCGTGATGACGCCGAGCTCGCGGACGTAGCGAGCGAGCACGCGCGCGAAAGCTCCATAGCTGCGCGGGTGGGGGTAGCCGATGCCGTAGCCCACCGCGTCCCCGTCGGTCTCGATCATGGCCAGCGGGTGCTGCAGGATGCGGATGACGTCGGCCTCGTCCATCGCGTGGTAGATCGCGCTGAACCCGCCCTGTAGCTGGAGCTCGATCGCCAGGTCGATCCCCGTCTCCAGGTCGTTGGGGAGACCGCGGTCGGCGGCGTAGTCCGCCAGCGTCTTTCCGTTGTAGCTCTCGTCCGAGCGCAAGACGCGGAACTGGATGCGAGAGATGTCACTCCCGGTCCGGTCCGTGGTGAAGATGAAGCGCATGTCCTCTTCCAGGCGCGCCCTCGTCTCGGGGTCTGCGACGCGCTCGGCGAACGCGTCCGAGCCACCCGCGAGCGCCCACTGCGGAAAGAGGATCGAAGATCCGGTGCTCGAGGCCGTGTACGGGTAGAGGTCGTGCGTGACCGTCAGCCCGGCCGCGTTGGCGGAGTCGATCATCGCCAGCGTCTTCTCGCTCCAGCCCCACTGTGCGGCTCCAGCCGCCTTGTGGTGGTTGATCTGCGCCGGGATGCCGGCTTCGTCCGCGATTCGGATCACTTCGGCCACCGACTCGATGAGCCCGCTCGCCTCGTTTCGCATGTGGCTCACGTAGATTCCTCCGTGGGCCGCCGCGACCTTGGCCAGCTCTATGATCTCCTCCGTTTCGGCGAAGTTCGCGGGCACGTAAAGAAGGCCGGTCGAAAGACCCAGCGCCCCATCGCGCATCGACTGATCGACGAGTGCCTTCATCTCCTCGAGCTCCTGGGGCGTGGGGGCGCGGTTGTCCATGCCCATGACTCGCTGGCGAGTCCAGGAGTGACCCGCGAAGAACCCTACGTTGGGCGCCATCACCAGGCTCGAGGCGAAGTCATCGAGCGGCCAAGGCTGTCTGCCGGAGTGCAGCGAAGCGATGATGGTGGTTATCCCCTGCCGCAGGAAGTTCTCGGCCAGCGGATATTCCGCGATCGTCTGCTGGATGTGCGCGTGGTTGTCGATGAAGCCCGGTGTGACCACCTGGCCGCTGGCGTCGATGACGGTCGTCGCCTCGGCGGGGTCGATCCCGTCGCGGGAGACCGCAACGATCCTGCCGTCCGAGACCGCGACATCGGCAGCAAAACCGGGCGCGCCGGTGCCGTCGATGACGGTGCCTCCGCGGATCAGGACGTCGTACCTCTGGGCGTGGACAGGGGCTGCGGCGGGGGCTGCCGCGAGCGCGGCCGCGATGGCGAGGAGCGCAGTCTGACGCATGATCTCCCTCCGTATAGGTATTACGTAGAACGGTCAAGGCGCTCCCGACGCGGAGGTGAGCATGCTAGTGCTCACCGGAGTGTCCGCGCAGCGGCCGGGCCCGTTGGTCATTGTACGCCCTACGCGCTGAATCAGCGAAGCGTACCGAGGCGACGAGGCGCTCGGAACGCCTCTTTGGGCTGCTTAGCTGCTGATCCAAACCGGTAGCGGACGCCATGTCCCCATGATGCCTACTCCATTCCGCTAGCTGAGATTGTAGGCAAGATTGGTCCGCCCGTGTCGCGAATCAGCGCGATCACGTGGCGTGGGCTCTCGCCCGAGAGACCCACACGTACCGTCCGCACGTTCGGGAGGTGAGTGATGCAGGCCCTGGAGAATTTCCTGAGTCAGTTCGGTGCGTTCAACAACTTGGCCGCCGACCCGCGCTTTCAAGCCCTTATCGTCGTCGTTCTAAGCTTCGTGGTCGCCAAGATCGCCGACTGGGTCATCTCCAGGCTGATCACCCGCTGGGCACAAAAAACCACGACCGACCTCGACGATCGCATCGTCGAGATGCTGCATCGGCCGCTGTTTCTGTTCGTACTCATCGGGGGCCTGTCGGTGGCCGTAGATCTGCTCTCACTGCAAGGTGTCATGCGAAGGGTCACGTTCGGTGCCCTCGGCACAATGGCCGTTTTCATCGGCTTCGGTCTCGCGATACGCGTGAGTGGACTGGCCCTAGAGGCCCTGAGTCAGCAGGCTGACCGCTTCCGGTTCATCGATGAACAGACACTGCCCCTGTTTCGCAACCTGTCCAACGTGCTGCTGTTGGGGGCGGGCGCCTACTTTCTGTTCCTGGTTTGGGACCTGGACGTTACTGGGTGGTTAGCCTCGGCCGGAATCATCGGGATCGCAGTCGGCTTCGGCGCCAAAGACACGGTCGCCAACTTCTTCGCGGGTGTATTCATCCTCGCCGACGCACCGTACAGGATTGGGGACTTCATCATTCTCGATACTGGAGAACGGGGACGGGTCACCCACATCGGGCTTCGCAGCACTCGCCTCCTGACCCGTGACGACATCGAGGTGACCGTACCCAACGCGGTCATGGGCAACACCAAGATCATCAACGAGACGGGGGGACCTCACAAGAAGGAGCGCATACGCATCAAAATCACATGCGCCTATGGATCCGACATCGATCACGTGAAGAAGGTGCTTGTCGAAACCGCCGTTCATCTCGACGGCGTGTGCGCCGAGCCGGAACCACGCGTCCGTTTTCGCGCGTTCGGCCCCTCTGGACTCGAGTTGGAGCTCCTGGGTTGGATCGAGGAGCCCGTCCTCCGCGGCCGCATCACCGACGCGCTCAACACCGAGGTGTATCGCCGATTCAACGAGGAGAAAATCGAGATTCCCTACCTGAAGCAGGACGTGTACATAAAGGAGATGCCACGGTAGACGTCCCGCATCCGGCGAAGCAAGATCCGGTAGGCCGCCAGCAAGACACCTCAGGAGTAGCCCATCCATGGCATCACGTCGTGCCATCCTCGACAGCTCACCTCCAACGTTTCGTAGTAGGTCTAGCGCGGAGCTGGGAGACGCTGGATGCGATCGGGTCTATCTTGTGAGCGATGCGTGCCATCGCACGCGTCGACATGACCCTTCAGCCGACAGAGGCCCCTCGTGACCAGACGCTCACTTCGGAATCTTGCCCTGACGATGGCAGTCCTATTCGTCGGTACAGCGTGCACATCGGAGCCGGCCGGCGACGGGGCGGAGGGTGCCGCGACTGTCACGAGTGGCGCGTCTGTTGAGGGAGCGACCCTCGACGCTGCGACAGCGCTCGGCGTGTCGAACGCGCGTATGCCGTTGCCCCATCTGGTGACGGCCGGCCAGCCGACCGAAGAGCAAATCGTCGGCCTCGTGGAGGCTGGCTTCGCTCACTTCATCTCACTGAGGGTAGCGGACGAGCGGGGAGCCGGATGGGAAGAGGCTCGTGCCGCCGACCAGTCGTTCGACTTCGAGCGCCTCCCGATTTCCGGTGGAGACGCGCTCACGCGCGAGAACGTGGAGGCGCTCGCGGCTCTGCTGGAGTCGGTGGGAGAAGAGCCGACGGTCCTCTACTGCGGGAGTAGCAACCGCGTCGGAGCCATGCTCGCCCTCAAGGCGTACTGGGTGGACGGGGCCGATCCAGAGGCTGCGTTCGAACTGGGACAACAGGCCGGCATGACTCGACTCGAAGGTCGGGTGAGAGAGCTTCTCGGGCTTGATTCCAGCGGCTAGCGCAGGCGGATAGGCAGTCCAGCCGACGTACCGGCTAGGAAAAGGATCCCAACTTCCGGAGGGCCGAGGGCGTCGGTTCCCGTCACGACCTCCGCTCTTCGCTCGTTTGTACCATGAGCCGCCAGAGTTGTCGATCCTAATCTTGCCCGCGCCACGACCCATGTCACGAGCCGTCATCCACTTTCGATCCGTTCTTTCCGTCGCACTGGTCCTGGCCGCGTGCACTGACTCGTTCGGCCCCGGGTCGGAGTTAATCACCGAGCTTCCCCGGGCCCTCACGGTAGCCGAGCAGCGAGTCATCGGCGGCGTGAACAGCTTCGGGCTGGACCTCATTCGGGAGGTCGTCGCACGGGACGGGCGCGCAAACATCGTGCTCTCTCCGCTCAGCGCCTCGATGGCGCTGGGCATGACGCTGAACGGTGCGGACGGGGAGACGTTCGACAGAATGCGCGCGACGCTGGGATTTGCGGACCTCTCGCAGGAGGAGATCAATGACTCCTACCACGGGCTCATCGAGCTGCTGACCGAGCTGGACCCGGAGGTCCGCTTCGACATCGCCAACTCGCTCTGGGCCAATGAGGACGTGCCGTTCCATGCCGCCTTCCTCGAGGCGGTGAAGCAGGCGTTCGAGGCACGATCCGAGTCGAGAGACTTCCGGGACCCCGCCACACTCACCGAGATCAACGCCTGGGTCGAGCAAAGCACGAACGGTCTCATCGATAGGATCCTCGACGAGCTGGATCCCGAGCTCGCGCTGCTGCTCATCAACGCCATCTCCTTCGATGGCGCATGGACCACACGGTTCGATCCCGGCGAGACGAGTCGGCAGGGGTTCACGCGCGCAGACGGCTCGACGGTCCAGGTGGACATGATGTCGATCAGCGACGTGGAGTTCCCGCTGGGATTCGGCTCCGACTACACGGCGGTGGAGCTGCCATACGGCGGCGCGGCGTTCGCCATGGTCGTGATCGTTCCGCGCGAGGACGCTCGGGACTTCCTGGCCGGGCTGGACGCCGACACGTGGGATCGCGTGATCGGCGGGCTCACTCCCACGACCGTGGATCTCGTAAGGATCCCCAAGTTCAAGCTGACCTACGACGCCTTCCTGAACGACGCCCTCGATGCGATGGGGATGGGCTCCGCGTTCAGGCCAGGTGCGGACTTCACGCGCATGTCCCCCATCGGCGACCAGATCTGCATCGACTTCGTCCGTCAGAAGACCTTCATCGAGGTCGACGAGCGGGGGACCCGTGCCGCCGCCGTCACCGCGGTGGGCGCCCGTACGTTTTCGTTCAACGGACTGATCGCCGACCGACCGTTCGTATTCGCGATTCGCGAGCGACTGACCGGGACCCTTCTGTTCGTCGGGCTCGTGGGCGATCCGCAGGCGGAGGATCCAGGGCCGGAGCCGCTCGTGAGCAAGTGCCGGTAGGTCCGGTGTTGGTGCATGGCTCAGGGCTTCGCCACGACTGAACCAACTTCAGCGCCTTTGCCGGAGCAGGAAAGCGACGACCGTGTCGGTGGCGGCGAGCTCGAGGGCGGGGCCAGCGTTCCGTTCCGGGTGTTGAGTAGGCCGCAACCTCTGCCACACCCTGCCCAGCCCCGACCACCGCCGAGGACAACGCGCCCACCATCAAGGCCCGCCTCAGCGGACTGTGCCGCCACCGAGGCCTCGAGCACGCCGATGATTCGGGCCGTACATCGGCTGCATGCGGGCGGGGGTCGCCCGGCTGGTCCGGCGCCGGCTTGGGTAGCCGATAGAAGGAGAGAGCGGACCGTGCGCGTTCCTGGCCGGGGCCGGGGTGAAGCGGACGCGAAATCGGTTGGATTGCTCCGGCCGTCCTGGTCAACGATCAGTACTTCGAAGGCTTCCCTCCGAAGGGTTTCTTAGCTGCGCTCATTCGAGCCGCCAGGTAAGCCGGAGGAGGGCCCGCTTGCAGACGACCAAGATCCGCTGTATGGCTAATCCCTGTCAGGAGAACCCAATGAAGTTCAGTCCACCCGCCATCTTGTTCGCGTTCACACTCCTTGCGGCGGGTTCACCAATCGACCTTTCCGGGCAGTTGCCGGACGGCGCGCCTTCCTTACGGTGGAGCGTCGGGCCCGAGCTTGTCCGGATTGGGGACGGAGACGATCCCCAGGAGTGGTTCGAAGACGTTGCGGGTGTCGTCCTGACACCCGATGGGTCGTTGGTCATCGGCGATCTGGGATCGGACGAGATCCGCTTCTTTGACGCGACGACCGGGCGACACCTCAAGACGGTGGGTGGAAGCGGCCAGGGCCCGGGCGAAATCAACCGGATATGGGATCTGTTCGGGAGTGGCGCCGAGCTAATCGCGGTGGACGCGAGGGGCTGGGCTTCACGGTTCGGCCTCGATGGGACTTTTCTCGGCAGGACCCCACCAGTGATCTCGGCGATGGGTCGTCGTTTGAATAGAACGGGGTCTTTCGATGACGGAACCGAGTTGACGTATGTGGTTGAATCCGTCTCGGATGTTCCCCCCGGACGGACTACGGTGTGGATGAGAGTAGTTGCAGTGACCGGAGGGGAGCCTCGACAGATCATGAGGTACAGATACGGCCTCGCCACGCGGCGAGGCAGTGAACGCCCCCGCGGCCTGGTCTTCGGGCCGGTGGCCGCCCTCGGCCCGCAGGGTGACCAGTTCTGCGTCGGCTTCCCGGACAAGTATCTGATCGAGTGCTTTACACAAGCCGGTGAGCCACTCCACCAGATCGTTCGGGAAGTCTGGGAGTCTTCTGGGGTTATGCAGGACGACCGTGAAGCCCATTTCGCACGCATCGACGCTCGAAATACGCGTATGAGCGCGGAGGCCAAGAGGCGCCGTAGAAGGGAGATTGAGTTCGCTGACGAGTTCGCCTCTTTTGGTCGGTTCGTTGCGGGTGCAGCATCCGAGCTTTGGGTTGGTCCCTTGGAATGGTCCCTTGGTGGTCTCGTCCGGCATGCGACGCCGCGTGGCGAGACGGTGTGGTCGGTGTACAACCGGGATGGCGCATTGCTCTCAGATATCGTGCTCCCTTCCGGATTCAGGCTGATGGCTGCCGGTGACAACTATGTCGCAGGACTGAGCCGCGACGACTTCGACGTCCCGTCAGTCGTTGTGTACCAACTCAATCGGTCGAGATAATATCCGCGCTCGTAGGATGGCCCTTCGGTTGGCGCGAAGAAGCTCGACCAACCGTAATTGCTCAGCGGGTCCCCGATATCAAGATCACGTGCAAAAAGGGGTTGCCCGGCGACATGGTCGCTTGACGTAGCCAGCTTCTCGAGCGGCTAGCTCGTTTCGTCACACCCCCACGCGTCCACCGCCACCGGTATCACGGCGTTCTCGCGCCGAATGCCAAACTCCGTACCGCCGTCACCTACATCGGCAGACCCGACGCCGAGACACTCGGCGCTCAGCTCCCGAGCCCAACAGGCACGAGCCCAAGGCCGCAGCCCTCCCTCGATGCTGAGCCGGCTCGCCCCACCAACCCCGCTCGCGGGCACCCACCGAAGGTGGGTCTTGGGCCGTGCTGCTCGCTCGCATCTACGAGGTGTTGCCGCTGCTCTGTCCCGCTTGTGGTGGCCCCATGAGGATCCTCTCCTTCCTCACCGACCCGCCCGTCGTCACGGCGATTCTTCTACACCTGGAGCTCCCACACGCACCTCCGCCCATCTCGCCCGCGCGCGGCCCGGGGCACCGCGCGAAGCGTGGTCGGAGATCTCCTCCTCGACCAGACCCCGGCCTTCGATCCCACTGAGGCCGAGCCCATCCCAGACTTCGTCTTCGACCAGTCGCCGCCGGACGAGTTCGACCCCTGAGGGTCCGCCTCCCGCTGTCTGCCCGGACAAGCTGAGCCATTCGGCCACCTCCATCCGCCCGTCTGAGCATCCCCCCGTCCCACTCCATCATCCGAGCCCCGCGCACGTCTCGCGCGGCGACGGCTATCAACCCGACTCGCCCGACCCTCGCTCCGCGTCCCATCCCATTCCCCGACCTACCACGCCTCCCGCGTCGATAGGGCGGTTGAATCGGCTATCCATTCCATTGCTGGCAGACCTGCTGCCGCAATAAGCGATCACACCCCGGGGGCCTGTACTTTGCCCTTCGACCAGAAACTACAGGCCCCTCGGGGGAGGGCTTGGTGCAAGATTGAGAGAAAGTTTCCGGCTCGGGTCGGAGCAGCCAAAAACCGCCCCGATCAGCGTCCATGGGGCCTGCGGTGGCCGGTCGGAACCGTCAGTGCTCTTCTTGACTATACTGGAAGATATAAGCGGGCAGAGCCGTAGCTCGTAAACGGATAGTGAGAGGAGGGCGACGATATCGTCCCTCGCGCCACTCACATGGGGTTGGTCGTCCACAAGCAGGAAGAACGTGACGGGGGCCCGTACCTCTCTGCAGTGGGAGGCAGACCGTGCGGAGTGCAGACCACAACCGACGGAAGCAGTCGAGGCTTACTGGAGTCCTGCGGAGGTTCCCGTCGAGTACAACATCACGAGGAGCGGAGACCAGTGTGGCGTGCTCCTGTTCTGGACGAAGCACTGACCTCCGGCAACTCCGGCCAAGGCGCCAGACTAGCAAGCAGTCGCGGGTCACTCGTCGCGGCCCTCCAGGACTATGCGTGTATCCACCTAAACGGAGATCGCTGTCAGTCTCGCGTCGGGCGTGGCGGCCACCCTCGGGGTCGAACTTCATTGCACGGTTCGCGGGCGGGAGGCGTCTTCGAATGGAAGAAGTTTTCCGGCCTGGGGCGAAGGCAGGCTCAGGCGCACGCGAATCGGCTTCCGAAGTCCGATATGCTCAGGGAGGTGCGACAGCAATACCGTCCCTCGTGCCAATCGGGACGGGTCTTTTGCCCCCAACAGTTGACGACTGAGCAGGTACTGAGCAGGTAAGGAACGCGACGGCGCACCGTATCTCTCTCAGTGGGAGGCTCCCTGTGCGACTATTTAGATCGATCAGACCAGGCTGCAGACGTCGGGCCAGCGGGCCGGAAGTAACCGGCGCCCTGGCGTGGCTCCTCCTGGCCGGATCGCCCGTCGGAGCCCAAACGGTCTCGACACAAGTCTTGAGTCGCGAGACCTCCCAGCCGGTCGTTGGCGCTCTCGTCTACCTGCTCGACGACAGCGGAGCCGTCGTACGGACAGCACTCACCGACGAGCGGGGGCGCGTGCTGTTCCTCCGCTTCCCCGCCGGAAGCTACCGCGTGCGAGCGGAGATGATCGGGATGGCTACGGGAGAGAGCAATCTGCTCGAGGCTCGGGTCGGCGCGACACTCCATGAGGAGATCCGCTTAGACGCGCGGCCTATCCGACTCGAGGGCATCGCCGTAGCAGTGGACGAGCGGTGCCGGGTGCGTCCCGCGGAAGGACTGCTCACGGCCCAGGTCTGGGATGAGGCCCGAAAGGCGCTCGCTACCGCGGTGTTCACCGACGAGCAAAGACTGTATCGCTATCAGACCATGCTCTACGAGCGTGACCTGGATCGGAATACGCGGGTGATCCGGAGGGAGAATCAGTCCCGGCGTGAGGCCAACATGCGTTCGCCCTTCAGGAGCAGGCCGGCCGAGGAGCTCATCGACAGGGGCTTCGTGGAACCCTCGGGTGGCGTGGACCTGTACTTCGCGCCGGACGCGAATGTCCTACTGTCCGATGTCTTTCTCGACTCGCACTGCTTTCGATTGAGACGCGGCGAGAGAGGTGAAACAGCCGGACTGATCGGTCTGGCGTTCGAGCCGACGAGCGAAAGACGTCGTATCATCGACGTCGCCGGGACGCTCTGGCTCGACCCCGCGAGCTCCGAGCTTCGGTGGCTCGAGTATCGCTACGCGAACCTGGACCCCGACATCCGCTCGGACGAGATCGGAGGACGCGTCGAATTCCAACGCATGCCCGAGGGCGGCTGGATCGTGCCCGAGTGGTGGATCAGGATGCCGCGGGTCGCACTGCAGACGGACGGCTTCAGGGGCGGACGGCGGCGGTACGTGGTGGGCTTCCGCGAAGCCGGTGGGATGGTGCTCGACGTGCAGGGCGCTGGACGCGCGCTGAGGCATCGGGGAACGGGAGGCATCGAGGGCGTAGTGCGGGATAGTCTCGGAAGCGCCCTCGAGGGCGTTCGCGTCGACATCGTGGGAGCGGCTCAGGAGGTCGTCACCGACTCCGCTGGGTGGTTCGAAATCTCCGGCCTCGTCGAAGGGATCTATCGAGTACGATTCGTCGATCCCCGGCTCGAGGCCTACGGCTACTCGCCGGAGCCGCTCACGCCTGCGGTGTTCAACGGCGAGATGACCCACGTCGAGTTCGATATGCCCTCGGCGGCGAGCGTTCTGACCGATGTGTGCAGCGAGGTGCGCATGGTCGGTCCGGAGTGGGAGAACTTGCCCCCGCAGGCGAAAGGGACGGGGATCCTGGTGGGCTGGGTGCGCGATGCCGTGACGGACGAGCCGCTCCCCGGGGCGGTCGTGCGCGTCCTCTCGTATCGATACGAGTTCCGACCGGGTGGGGCCTCCGTCATCGACCGGGGGATGTTCGGAGTGCAGACGACGACCGACGAAGAAGGGGTCTACCGCGTGTGCCGGCTTCCAGAAAGAGAGCTCCTCACAGTGGTGGTCGTCTACGAAGGAGTAGAGACCGAGGGTGACACTTTGAAGATCATGGAAATCGGTGGGGCCCGGGAACACACGGTCAGAGTCATCCGGGATCGACCAGAGCGGTGAAGGTTTTCACACGCCGACGAGCTCGCGGCCTCCTCGCTCTGGCGATGGTCTTGACCCCAGCTACCGCCGTGCTGGTCTCGCCCGCTTCCGCGCAGACGATCAGGGGCCGCCTCCTCGACGTCGAGAACGGCCAGCCCATCAACATCGGGCTCGTCATCATGTTCGCCGAAGCGGGCGACTCAGTCACCTACACGGTCACGGACGAGCGGGGGTACTTCTCGGTCACCTCCCCGGAACCGGGAAGTTTCCTACTTCTGGGCTCGGCGCTGGGGTATCGCGAGACCGTGGACGGCATCTTCGACGTCGGCATGGGCGGAGAGCTTACCGTTGAGTTCCGCCTGCCACCCGAGCCACTGCCCCTCGACGAGATCCTGGTGATGCTCGACCGGCCGGTTCAGCAACACAGGCTCATTCGAAACGGCTTCGTGCGTCGCTACCAGCGTGGCCTCGGCCACTTCATCACGCCGTACGAGATTGAGAAGTCCGTGGCGCGGAACACCGAACAGCTCTTTCACAGCGTCCCGGGCATGGTCGTGCGACTGGCCGACGGACCCCTGTCCTATCTCGGCGACATGGTTGTGATGCGTAATGCAGGGACTGGCGGCGGCTACTTGTGCTCCCCCGTGGTCTTCGTCGACGGCGTACGGGTCAGGTATGATCATTTGGACGGCATCTCACTGTCGGGCGTCGTGCCGCTCGAGACTGTGGAAGCAGTCGAGGCCTACCGGAGTCCCGCAGAGGTTCCGGTCGAGTACAACATCACGAGGAGTGGAGACCAGTGCGGTGTGCTCCTCTTCTGGACGAAGCGATGACCTCCGGCAATTCGGCCACAGCGCCCAGACCAGCAAGCGTCCGTAGCCCGGGCACTACGCGCTGCACGATCCGCGAGGGTCGAGCGTCTAGTAAGTGGAGGCGCCCACGTCGGGAGCGCCTGGTGGGCCGCGACCGAGCGGTCGTTCGAGACGATCGTGGCAGGGGCACTCTTCCCGGACGGAAGAGCCGCAGTGGCCGACGGCGGAAGGACACAAGAACTGGTTGCGCCGCCGCGGATGGGACCGTCGAGTGGGTCCGTGCCGGTGTTGGAGACGGCCTGGGGAGTTCCGCAATCTTCATTCGGTGACAGTTGCGGACAACGATATGCTTCTGGTCGACGACTCCCGCTTGCTCCGCGTGTCGATCCTTGGGGGAGGCGATCTGATCCGCACCATCGCGCTTGCTCCGTTCGGTAATCCCGGCGTACTCGGGGACCGCCGACGCTTTGGTTACGGAGATCGGACCCACCCTGGACCTCCCGTTGTCATGCGCCGCAGACCGCTCCGAATACAGAATGGTGAGACTTCATCCTCGGACTGCGTATGGCATCGCTGAAAAACCGGGCATGGCTCTTCTTCTTTGCGTTGGTAGCCTGCTCCTGCGCTTCAGCCCGCGGCCCCCAGATCCGGCTACTCGGCGCTGGAGCCGAACCTGCTGGCGTTCAGCGGTCCTCGGTGCGCGTCGGTGAACGAATCACTGGTGAGTTCGACCTCGCGAGTGTCGCAGACTCAAGAGTTCGGGTCACGAGTTACAGAGTGACGCTTGCCACTCCGCTCAGCTATACTCGAGAGGGGGCGGATTTGCTCGTGAGCGAAGTAATCCTCCTCAATCCAACACTCTTCGTGATTCCAGGTCAGATGGCGATGATTCGCTGGAGTTTCACGGTCACACCTGAGATGGCGGACCGCGTAGGGCCCTACCGCCTGGCCTTCGAGATCCAGGAGCTGGGGGTAACGGCTAGGGCACAGTTCGCGGTAAGCCGCTAGCCGGACCAACGATCTCAGTTGAAGGTGGTGGCTCCGAGGCTATCGTGATTAACCTGCCATCTTCATTTCGGCAACCGGCTCGCGATCATCGAGATGAGCTTTGAGCATCCGGAGTTGATCGAAGCCGACGATACGTCGGTAGCTCTTCTCGGTCTCGACGAAGGAGGCTGCTGCCCATCTCAAGGCCATCGCGCCATTCTTCCAGTTCGTGACCCTGCGGGTCTTCTGCCTCACGCCTGAGTGGGTGCTGTCGATGACATTCGTGGTGCCGAGGCACTTCCTCAGCCGAGGTGGTAATCCAAGCCGGTTGATCGTGAACATCTCATGCAGACCCTCACGGAGGCTTGCCGCCACCGACGGCTGATCGCGTTCGAGCCACCGCGCCAGCTGTTCGAGCTTCTGGGTGCCGTCCTTCGCGTCGAGCTTCCACGCCGCACGGATCGCGGCCTTCACCTGTGGGTGCTCGCCCTTCGGCAGGTGCCCGATGACATTCCTGAGCTTGTGATTCCTGCATCTCTGGACCAAGTGCTCCGCGCCAAACACCTGAGTGATGGCTTTCCTCAGTGCCCTCGAGCCATCGATCACGAACAGTCGCCGGCGCTCCGGATCCAGGCCACGCTCGACCAGGTCCTGGAGCAGGGTGGTGGTCACCTCGGTGTTCTCGCTCGCTCCCTGCCGCATCCCCAGCACATGCTTCTTGCCGTCCGTGTCCACGCCCACGGCCGCAAGTACATGGTGCGCACCGAATTGGATGCCGTCGAGGTAGATCACCAACAGATCCCACGCGTCGAGGCGTCTCTCCATCAACTCCTTCAGCACGCGCTCCGACGCTTCGATCGTCTCGCGGCTCACCGCCGACTTGCTCACGCCCACCGTGTCGGCCATTTCGCCGATCACCGCACCGTACTTCCGCGTGCTCACGCCTGCCATCAGGATCTCCAGCATCCTGTCCGCCATGGCACCTGGCCTCCTCATTGCCGCTCCATCGTGCGCCCGAGGCATCGCGAAGCGATGCCTGGAGCCTGGCATCGGCTCCCCGGACATCGGGACGATCGAAAATCGAAGACGTGGCCACTGGCGCACCGGACCGGATGGTTGGGTCGGCGACGGGCACGGTGGGCAGCCGCTCTGGGACCTCTGGCAGGGACGCTTCTGCATCCCGAGCGAGAAGGGCGTGGAGTCGCTCGAGCGCAACCCGCAGGGACGCCTGCGTCAGCGGAAGATTGGCCTTCGCGGTGGCAAGTTGCTGCCGCTGCTGGAGCACGTCGAGTGCGGTCGCCTGGCCGCTTTGATAGCGGAGGAGCGTGACATCGGCGAGCTGTTGGCTAGCCGTAACCTGCTGCTCGATGATCGCCCGCTGCTCTCGGGCGGACACCGCGTCCAAGTATGCCTCGGCCACCTGAGTGGCCAGGGCCACCGCGACGGCGTCGCCGTCTCCGCGGCTCACAAGGGCCCGGAAACGACTCGACTCCAAGAGGCGATAATCCGCGCCCAAGGACGTGAGGTTGTATCGCGCCGTGAACCTGCCGGACCCCGTGTAGAAGAGGGACGGCCGGGCACCGGTGGGGTCACCACCGATCGGCAATCCGCCAAACTGAAACCCCAGCCCACTCAGGGGAGCCACCGATCCCAGGGCGTCGATGCTCAGCGTGGGCAAGAGCGGGGCTCGGAAACGGATGGAAGAAGCCTCAGCCTGAGCGATGCGCTGGACAGCGGCGGCGAGGTCAGGGCTCATCAAAAGCGCCTCTTCGATCAACGCTCCCAGCGTGTCGTCGCCCAAAGCCTCCCACCACGGTCGATCCTGTGCAACGGTCCCGGCTGGAGCGGCGAGGGACAGGAGGAGGATGGCGCGAGGCGCTAGGAATCTCACTGGCCTTCCTCCGGCGCGAGCCCGTGGGTCAGCAGGTCCGCGAGAGCCTCGACATAGCCATCATCTGAGGACCCGGAGGGGGCATGCCCCGTGATGTGTGCCATAAAGGCTCTAAACTGGAGCGCACCGAGAATCATCGTCGCCGCCGCGGGGGTGGTGGTAGGCCGGCGCGGTCGGTAGACGTACTGGGAGCCGGCCCAGTCAGGCGTACGCGCCGGGGTGTGTCGGTATCGGGGAAGGCGCTGAGCCGGGGTCGCCATGGTGGAGCGTGCCCTGAGACCCGGGCGCTGCCATGGTCGAGCGGGCGACCGCACGTCCGATACGCGCCGCTCCATGTCCGTGTGCACGCGCTCAGTTCCCTTCCGCCAACAGCCCGGCTCACCTCGCGATATGCAGCGTCGTCCAGGATCACCTGCAGGCCCTTACTGCTGGCATCAGTAAGCATCACTCATAGATGACTCATCGGTCACTGGCGCGGCCCGGCTATCCAGCTGAGATAGACCCGACGGTGGACCTTGCTCGCCAGTCCGACCTGGATGCAGCGCCAGTGGTCGCGCTCAGGCAGCTGTCCGGCGCGCATCGAGCTGTAGTTCGCTTCGCCGACATCACCGGTCCGCGTTAGGTACGACAGCGACCGCCTCAGGGCTGATGTTCTTGATGAAGCCCATCTTCGCCGCCGCGAGCCGGCTCGCGACGAGCTCAGCGTCCGTCAGGCCGTCGACCATCTTCAGCGTCGTGAGGACCGGAGCGAACAGGCTATAGCCGCGCGTCTGGCCGGGCCGGTACCGGACGAAGAAGTGGATGATCTCGGCGGCCGGCACATGCGTGCGCTCGCGGCCCAAGCCCTCGGACGGATGGCGCGTGAAGACATGGTACGCGAGCCGGCGACCGTTCGCGTCCATCTCGATACCCATTCGGATCTCGATGCCAGCCCGCACATACATCGCGGTCGATCTCGGGGCCTGATGAACCGCGCCGGCCCGAGAAGGACCGTTAGCCAACGGGAACCCACGGGGCACCAACCGGGTTAGGCCAGAAGTGCAGACATGACGCCAAAGTGGGGTGATAATGAAGACACGCGTCCTCGGACTCATGGCCGTGCTCTTCGCGGCAGCTGCGGTCGGCGGTTGTGGAAACGACCTGCCGCTGCTGGCCGATCCGGACGAGCTTCCTCTCTGTTCCCTTGATCCTGACCTTCTGGTCGCCAGCCTTCCTCCAGATGCCATCCCGGCGCTGACGCTACCTGAGATGGTCTCCCCTGACGCGCCGGAGGCGCAGTACCTCTTCGACTTCGACCGCGTGCTCGGGGTCGTGGTCAACGGTGAGGCTCGTGCTTATCCGCACAACATCCTCTGGCATCACGAGATCGTGAACGATCGCATTGGGGACACGTGGATCTCCGCGACCTTCTGCCCACTCACGGGCTCGGGGCTCGTCTTCGATCCCTTCGCCAATGGCGAGCGGCTCGAGCTCGGCGTGTCCGGGCTGTTGTTCGCGAACAACCTCGTGCTCTTCGACCGCATCACTGGCGGCGTGTACGGCCCCCAGCTCTCGGTGGAAGGGAAGTGTGGCGTGTTCCTCGATGAGTCGGTCAGCCTGCGATCCGTTCAGGAGATGAGCTGGGGCCGCTGGAAGCAGCTACACCGGGACACGAAAGTCGTCAGCGAGAATACGGACTTCGGGCGAAACTATCGTGTGTACCCGTACGGCTCCTACGACGAGATCACGAACTCCCAACTACTCTTCCCGATGGGCGTGGACCGTTCGCGTCCCATGAAGGAGCGTGTGCTCGCGATCCGGATCGGCGAGGGCGGGCGCGGATATCCGTTCGGCGAGCTCGCAGAGATGGGCGAGACCTCCGTCGTAAACGAGTTGGTCGGGGGCATACCCACGGTGGTCTTCTACGAAGCGCGTGATGGAGAGACCGCGCTCGCCTTCGACGCACGGGTCGGGGGTCAGACGCTGACCTTCAGCGCCGCCGAGAACGGGACCTGGGTCGACGCGGGGACTGGTTCGACATGGACGATCGACGGTTCGGCGATCGCTGGACCCATGGACGGTGAGCGTCTGAGCACGCGCGAGGACGCCTACGTGCTCTTCTGGTTCGCATGGCGACACTTCCAGCCCGATGGCGTCCTGTTCCAAAACCCAGGCTGATCGTTAATCCGTGAGCTTGCAGGGGATTAGGTTGCCCCCTCCACGCCATTCTCGGTCGACATGGCGCATTTTGGAACCGACGAGTTGAGGGATATTGAACACGCCTTTGCAGATGTTCGTGATGATGCTCGCGGGCTGGGTGAACGAGCAGCACCGAGCCGTCAATGCATACCTGAAGGAAGAGAACCGAGTGCTTCGCGAGCTGCACGGCAACAAGCGCCTGCGCTTCAACGATGACCAGCGGAGGAGACTGGCCGCGAAGGGCCATGCGCTCGGACGCCGCGTGCTGAGAGAATTCGAACCGATCGTGACACCGGACACGATTCTGCGTTGGCATCGGGAGCTGATCGCGAGGAAGTACGACGGAAGCGCAGTGCGAGGCCCGGGCCGACCTCACATAGCGACCGAGATCCGCACACTCACGGTGCGCATGGCGAGTGAGAACGAGAGCTGGGGTTGTACGCGAATCGTCGGGGAGCTGTCGAAGCTGGGACATCGGGTCTCGCGATCAACAGTACGGCGGATTCTGAAGGAGTGTGGGATCGGGCCCGCACCGGAGCGGCTGCCGCACATGCCATGGTCGAAGTTCCTGAAGGCGCATTGGGAAGCGATCGCTGCGGCCGACTTCTTCACGGTCGAGGTCTGGACCAGGGTGGGGCTGGTGCGGTACCTGGTGTTCTTCGTCATCGATCTGTCGAGCAGGCGCGTGGAGATCGCCGGAATCGCGCCGGCTCCCAACGGGCTGTGGATGCGACAGGTGGCCCGGAACCTGATCGACGACCTAGCAGGTCGCTGAAGAAGTACAGCGGGCCGCGTTGCGGTGCCACGGCCTCATATCCTAGGCGGAGCGACGACGCCATAGCCGTCGCTACGGATAGGAGCTCCAACGACGGAGATGGGGCCGTGCCACCGCAACCCACAAACACGTAAGATATTGTCACGTTTGGTGTTGGGCACATGGCGGTTGCGCGGTTGATCCATCGTCTCTCCTCGTCGCCGTAGCCCTGCTACGACTCCTCGTCGTTCCTTGCCTGAACGCGCGCAAGCACCATGTGCGCGGCCCACTGTACTTTTTCAGCGACCTGCTAAGCGGCTTCTTGAGAGGAAAGCGGTTTCTCATCCATGACCGGGACCCGCTTTACACACGAGGCTTCCACGAAATCCTCCGCTACGCGGGCGTGGCGCATGTGCGATTGCCTGCGAAGAGTCCGAATCTGAATGCCTACGCGGAGCGCTTCGTCCTCTCGATCAAGTCGGAGTGCCTCGACCGGATGGTCATGCTCGGTGAGCAGCACCTACGGCGAGCGATTGCGAACTACCTGGAGCATTATCAGTTGGAGCGGTGCCACCAAGGCCTCGGCAACCGGCCGATCGAGGGGGTTCCAGAACCCGCCCTAGGGCCTGTCGTTCGACAGGAACGGCTGGGAGGAATCCTCAGCCATTACTATCGAAAAGCCGCTTGAATGGGTCGATCGAATATTGGAACAGGACGGCCACCGCGCCGGGTGTCCCAAACGTCTCCGCGGAGACGTCCCAGGCCGTGTCCGCGCCGCTCACCTCCATCGCCGTACTCCCCTTCGCGAACATGAGCGACTCGTCGGAGAACGAGTACTTCAGCGACGGGATGACTGAGGACATTAACTTGCGCAGATCGTGCACATCGGGGCCCTCGACGTCGTCTCGCACACGTCGGTCAGGCGATACAAGGCAGCGATAAGCCTATCGCAGAGCTCACGGCCTGCAACGTCCTTCATGCCGCCGGACGCGAGGACGAGGTGGCCCGGGTGGCGGCCGATCTGGTGGCCCGCTCTGGGGACGAGCATATCTCAAGTTGCGTGCGGCGGCCCTGTCGCTGACCGGTGACGTGGAGCGCGCCCTCGACTATCTCGAACAAGCGCTGGCTGATCGCGACACTATGCTGCCGGGGATCCGGGGCGTTCCCCGATTCCGTGCCCTGTACGGTGACCCCCGTTTCGGCACCGTCTTCCAGGAGGTCTTTCCGGGCCGCGAGCCGACGGCTGCGGTGGACGGCACGAGGTAGCCCACGGGCGTGAACCCCCTCACGCCTTGCGGTGGTACGCCTACGCAGGCTACCAGTCCCCGCGCCAAGCCACCGGTCGGAGGATCAACCACTGTTCAGACGATATCGGGTAGACAACGTCCCGCCCAAATTCCGAATTCCGTTCTTGGTCTACGGGTACGTTGGGGGGGGGCTCTGGTTCATCTACATACTGCTGCTCCGATTGACCCTGAGGATCCGAGTTACGGGCACCGACAACGTGCCGAACGGCTCGAACTTCATTCTTTGCCAGTGGCATGAGTCCGGCCCCCTGTCGGTCGAAACATGGGTGCCGCGTCTTCCAGCCTATTTACGGCAGCGCCCGCACGCCTGGATCGTGCACTCGGATTGGTATACGAAGCCGGTTTGGGTCCTCTTGAGTTTGGTCGGCGTACAGAAACTCGTGCCTTCATCGACGGGGAACGGCCGTCGCGGAGCCGCGGAGGAGATCGTGAGTTACCTCAAGAAAGGGTACTCGACGTTCGTCACTCCGGACGGTCCGAAGGGACCGCCGCGAACACTGAAGAAAGGCGTGCTTCACATGGCCGTTCAGAGTGGCGTGCCGATCCTTCCCATGCGCATTTCAGCGAACCGCTGCTTTCGAACCGATTCGTGGGATCGAAAGATGCAGCCGCTGCCCTTTTCCACTATTCACGTGGCCCTCGGAGCTCCGATCACCGTGACGGCGAGCACCTTCGACGAGAGCATTGAAGCACTTACCCACGCCCTAGGGTAGAGAGAGAGCCCCGCAGATCGCTAGATGGCCAAGATGACGAGCAGACATCTCTTCAAATCACTGACCTGTGCACTTCTGGTCCTTTCCGGATGCTCGTCATCGCCGCCCCCGGACGGGGCGGAGTCCGTCATCGTCCTGCATGGCCTGCGCCGTACCTCTACCTCGATGGCGATTCTCGTGGCGCGCCTCGAGGATGCCGGCTACGGCGTTACCAGCTTTGGGTATGCATCGACGTCGGAGCCCATGGAAGTCCTCATCGATCAGCTCGAGGCCGCGGTGGCGCTGTGCTGTGCGGATCATGCGGAAGAGGTGCATTTCGTCACGCACTCGATGGGAGGCGTGTTGGTCCGGAGCTATCTCTCCCAGCAGCCCGAGCCGCACAAGGGGCGTGTCGTGATGCTGAGTCCCCCGAGCCAGGGGAGCGAGATCGTCGACGCCTTCGCGGATTCGCCGCGACTTCGAGATCTATTCGTGGGCCCTGCCGCCTCGCAACTGGGGACCGACTCCGCGGGCATCGCCAAGCAACTGGGCCCGGCACGATTCGACCTGGGCATCATCGCCGGCGACCGGAGCCTGAGCCCGGTAGGGTCGTGGGTGATTCCAGGGCCTGATGACGGCAAGGTTGCCGTGGGCCGTGCCAACGTCGAGGGGTCGGCGGACTTTCTGGTCATCTCCGCGACGCACACGTTCATCATGAACCGCAGAGATGTGGCCAGGCAGGTCGTGCACTTTCTGCGAAACGGTCGGTTCAGTCCGACGAACCCGTAGTCCCGTATCGTCTTCTCGAATCAGTAACGTGGAGGACCCGATGTTCGCTCTCCGACCCGTTGCCCCGGCAGTCCGAATCGTGTTCACGTTCGGGTCTATGGCGCTCTGTTCGGCACTCCTGGTGGGTGGTCCCGCTTTGACGGCGGCAAAGGCAGGATTGGCCGCCCAGACCGGCATCGAGGGCCTCCCCTCCTTCGCCGAGCCCGGGATCTCACCCGACGGCTCCGAGGTCGCCTTCGTCTCGGGTGGAGACATCTGGACGGTGTCCACGCAGGGCGGCGCGGCGCGACTTCTCATAGCCCACTCGGGGAACGAGTCGAGGCCGCTGTACTCCCCGGACGCATCGCGGATCGCCTTCAACTCCGACCGGGATGGTGGCCTCAACATCTACGTGATGGACCTGCGGACCGGAGACGTCTCGAGGCTCACCTACGCCTCCGGTGCGGAGCAGCTCAACGGATGGTCGCGCGACTCGGAGTGGGTCTATTTTTCGTCGTCCGACCAGGACATCTCGAGCGTAACCGACGTCTACCGCGTCCGAGCCTCGGGCGGGACGCCGTTCACTGTCGCCGGGGACCGGTACGAGACCGAGTTCTTCGCCGCTCCGGGACCAGAGGCGGGCGTCGTCGCGATCAGCACGCGCGGCAACATGGCGCGGAGCCAGTGGTGGCGGAACGGCCACGCACACATCGACGAGGCCGAGATCTGGCTCGTCCGCGAAGGTGCGCCCCCGACCTACTCACCGCTCACGACGGGTGGTAAGAACTCCTGGGCGATGTGGGATGACGCCGGAGACCGCGTGTACTTCATGTCCGACCGCAGTGGCTCCGAAAACCTGTGGTCCGTCCCCGCTGACGCTGGCGGCATGGGGGGCGAGGAGCGGCTCACGAACTTTACCGAAGGCAGGGTACTCTGGCCGACGATCGCGGTCGACCGACCGCTGATCGCCTTCGAGCGGAGCTTCGGCATCTGGACGTACGATGTCGCGTCTGGGCGGACCGTCCAGCTGGACATCAACCTCATGGGCTCGGTCGAGGGTCCGAGGCCCGAGGTCGAGAAGATGACGGACGGCTTCAGCGGGCTCGCCGTGTCTCCGGACGAGAAGAAGTTCGCGTTCGTCGCGCGCGGGGAGGTCTTCGCCGCCCCCCTGGAGGGCGACGCTCCGGCTGCGAGGATCACCGACACGCCGGCGGCCGAGAGCGACGTCACCTGGTCGAGCGACTCCGACGAGATCGTGTATGTCTCGTGGAGGAATGGCACCCCGCAGATCTTCGCGTACGACTTCACGACCGAGCAGGAGCGCCAACTCACCAACAGCGCGAGCCGCGACGACAATCCCAGCTTCTCGCCCGACGGCCGCTACTTGGCCTACAACCGCGCGGGCCAGGAGCTCCGAGTCATCGACATGGAGTCCGGCCAGGACAGATCTCTCGCACGGGGTACGAGCGGGAGTGGGTCGTACACGTGGTCCCCCGACAGCAAATGGATCGCGTACGCGGGCCGCACTGACGAGTTCAACAACGCGATGGTCGTGCCCATCGACGGTGGAACGGCGAGGCAGGTGAGCTTCCTCGCGAACACGAACTTCGGATCGCTCGACTGGAGCTCGACCGGAGAGTACCTGGTCTTCCGGACCGGCCAGCGGACCGAACCGGGTAAGCTGGTGCGCGTCGACCTGATCCCACTCACGCCGACGTTCCAGGAGGACCGGTTCTGGGACCTCTTCAACCAGGAGCAGACAGAGGAGCGGCCCGCGCGGCCCGAGCGTGTGCGGGCGGACGAGCCCGAGGTGTCGGCGGCTCCTGAGGCGCCCGCCGACGTCGAGATCGATTTCGACGGCATCCGGCGCCGAGGAAACTTGGTCGATCTGGACTTCAGTGTGCGAGCGGTCGTCTTGAGTCCGGACGGGGAGCACGCCGCGGTCTCGGGGCAGGGAGGCCTGTACTACGTGACGTTCGAGCCCGACGGCGGCGTCGACGTCCGGCCACTCGGTGAGCGTGAGCAGGGTGGGGGCGGGCGGGGCGGGGGTGGTGGCCGCGGCGGTGGCGCATCGATGCAGTTCTCAAAGGATGGGCGAGAGCTCTATCTCCTTCGTCGTGGTCGGATCAGCGTCATGAACGTCACCTCCGGTGACACGCGCTCGATCTCCACTTCCGCCGAGGTCGACGTCGACTTCGAGCGGGATAAGCTCGCCGTCTTCGAGCAGGCGTGGGGCGAGATGCGTGACGGCTTTTACGACGACCAATTCCATGGCACCGACTGGGACGCGGTCCGCGAGACCTTCGCGCCGCGCGTCGCCGGCGCTAAGACACGCGCCGAGCTGAGCCGTCTCATGAACCTGATGCTCGGAGAGCTGAACGCGTCCCACCTCGGGCACCGGGGTGGTGGCGGCGGCGGAGGCGCCGAGCAGACCGGGAAGCTCGGGCTGCGCTTCGACCGCACGGTCTTCGAGAACGACGGTCGTTTCCGGGTCACTGAGATCATCGAGCTCGGGCCCGCACACGTGGAGGGGAGCATCGAGCTCGGGGACTACGTTCTGGAGGTGAACGGCACCGAGCTGACTGGATCGACGAACCTCAACGAAGTCCTGGCCGGCACGCCCGGCGAGAAGGCCGCGGTCCTCGTCTCGGCCAGTGCCAACGGCTCGGGGGCTCGTGACGTGGAGTTGCAGGCGATCAGCACGGGGGCCGAGCGACAACTCGTCTACCGGGCGTGGGTCGAGGGTCGGCGGGCGTACGTCGATGAGCTGAGCGACGGCCGCCTCGGGTACGTGCACATCGCGTCGATGTCCCAAGGTGCGCTCGACCAGCTGATCTTCGACCTGGACCAAGGCAACCACGCCAAGGACGGCGTCGTCATCGACGTCCGGAACAACAACGGCGGCTTCGTGAACGTCTACGCGATCGACATCCTCGCGCGTCAGAACTACTTCACGATGGAGAACCGGGGCGGCAACATCGCTCCCTCACGCGTGCAGCTCGGGCAGCGTGCCCTGCTCGCGCCGACGGTCCTCGTGACGAACCAGCACACGCTCTCGGACGGCGAGGACTTCACGGAGGGGTACCGCACGCTGCAGCTTGGCAAGGTCGTCGGTGAGCCCACCGCGGGTTGGATCATCTACACGGGCAGCGTCGGCCTCGTCGATGGGACGTCGGTTCGCATGCCCCGCACGAAGATCCGCGACACTCGTGGCCAGGTGATGGAGCGAAACCCCCGGCCGGTCGACATCGAAGTGGAGCGACCGACCGGCGAGAGCTATCTCGGCCGCGACAGCCAGCTCGAGCGGGCGGTCGAGGTACTGCTGGCCCAGCTGCTGGCACGGACGACGACGTCGAACTGACCGCGTCATCGGAGCAATCGTCGTAGACCACGATCCCGATTGACATGCCGAACGCATGTGCACATGCTAGTCACATGTCTGTCATGATCCAGATTCGCAATGTGCCGGAGGAGCTGCACCGCCGAGCCAAGGCCAAGGCGGCCCTCGAGGGGGTAACGCTCTCCGATCTAGCGCTACGAGCACTGCAGAAAGAGATACGGCGGCTGAGCGTTGACGAGATCGTGGCGCGGGTTCGTGAGTTGGGCCCAGTGTGCGATGCCCCTCCAGCCGCAGACGTCATCCGTGAGGACCGCGACACCCGGTGATGGTCCTGGACGCCTCTGCCGTGGTGGAGTGGCTGATGGGAAGCGAGCGTGGTGACGCCGTAGTGGCGCAAATGCTGGACGACCCGGACGGCTCATTCTTCGCGCCGGATCTGCTCGATGTCGAGGTCGTGCAGGCGTTTCGACGCTTGGCGCGGTCGGGCGCGGTCTCGGACGCGAGGGCGACCGGGGCAGTCGAGCTACTGGACGCCCTACCCGTCGAAAGACACTCCGCTGGGATTCTCGTGTCGCGCATGTGGACGCTGCGCGACAACCTGAGCGCTTACGCCGCCGCGTACGTTGCGCTCGCGGAGGCCCTCGACTGTCCGCTACTCACCTGTGATGCTCGGAGCGCTGACGCGCCCGGTCATCGGGCGAAGGTTCGGGTGGTACGGTAGGACCTCGGAACTCGGGCACCGCCGACCAACGCGACGACATGCGGCGCATCGACTCCGGTCGTAGGATGCGGGCAACAGCCGGAGATGAGAGGTGGAGATGATCAGCAGGAAGTGCCGCGGGGGCGTACCGCTCCTACTTGTCGGTGTATGCGCGACGGTTCCGGCGCTTGCCGGAGCGCAGACTCGTCCGTTCACCGCCGAGGACATGCTCGATCTGGCGCAGATCAGCGGAGGTGTCTCCGTCGCCTCGGGCGGCGGCCGGATCGCGTATATGCTACCGGACGTGACAGAAGAGTGGAACATCCTGGAGCGTTTCCCCCTGGGTACGGTCTACGTGCAGAGCCTCGACGGGCCGTCCGCGCGTCCGCCCGTGGCGCTCGGCTCCGACGGTCAGCGTAGCTCCTTCCCGGTCTTCTCACCTGACGGCTCACGCCTGGCGTTCTTCTTCGAGCGAGCCGGCGGGGGACAGCTCGCCGTCTGGCGTGCCGATACTGGAGAGACGCGCACGGTCGGGACTCCGTTCCCTGGGAAGGCGACGATGGCCCCCCAGTGGGTGTCCGACGGTCAGGTCGTCTACGCACGACCGGCGGCGCCTGTTGATGCATCCGGGGAGGCGCGTGAGCCCGCCCGCGTGCGCGTGCTTCAGAGCACGGATGAGGTCCTGCCCGGTGACGCCTTCTTCGCGAACCGGAGCCGCGCCGGCCTGGCCGTCGTGGACGTCGGAGACGGCACGGAGCGGACGCTGCTCGAGGACGACCAGCCGCTTCGGCGCTTTGCGGTCTCCCCAGACGGGCGACACGTGATCGCTGCTCTGCCCAGCCCTGCCACAGCGGGTATCGCCCGCCGCGAGCGTAACGAGACGTTCCTCTGGCGGATCGACGCTCGCGGGGCTCCGCGCAAGATCACCGACGGCGGCGAGCGACTCTCCTGGCTTCCGGACGGGCGGTTGGCGTGGCGCAGCCGTGGTCGCTTGCTGACGCTCGGAGTGAACGATCCCGGCCCGGCGGAGGGCGGGAGCGGTATCCCGTTCGATTCCGGCCCCGGCGCCCGTTTTACGCCCCTCGCGTGGTCTCCTGACGGGACGCGCTTCGTGAGCCTGGTGGCCGACCCGTCGATCAGCGACCCCGAGATCGAGGCCCCGCAGCCGGGCATGTATTCGATCGCCCGGCCGTTCATGGATCTGTACCTCGTGTCGAGCGAGGACGGCACGGCCCGCAACCTCACGGCGGACTTCGACGACAACGTGAGTGGCCCGGTGTGGAGCGCGGACGGATCCTCGCTCTTCTTCCGCGCCGTCGACAACCGCACCTATGACGAGACGCTGTACCGCTACGAGCTCGCGCAGGGGCGACTCTCTCAGCTGGCTTCCGGCGAGGAGGCGTACGGCAACCTCATGCCCGTTCCCGACGGGCTCCTGCTGACGATCCAGTCGGCGACCGCGCCGTCCGACCTGTGGTTTATCGACGGCACCACAGGACGTCGCACACGCGTGACCGAGCTCAACCCGCAGTTGACGGATTTTGCGTTCAGCAAGCCGGAGCTCCTGCACTTCGACAACGCGGACGGCGAGCGGTTGGGCGCGCTCCTGTATCGACCTCCCGGAGCGACCGACGGTGTTCCGGTGATCACGTACATCTATGAGAAGCTCACCCCCAGCATCCATCGTTTCAGCGCACGTCACCAGATCTTCGCGACTCACGGCTACGCCGTTCTCATGCCCAACGTGAAGGTGAAGGTCGGCGAGACCGGCACGTCGTATGTGAAGAGCGTCGTGCCCGCGGTCGACATGGTGCGTGACATGGGCTTCACCAACGACCGCTTCTGTCTCTGGGGTGGCAGCTTCGGCGCGTACGGCACGTCGTTCGTCATCACGCAGACGAAGGTCTTCGATTGCGCCGTCTCGCGCGCCACGCCTCCCGATCTCATCCGCAACTGGGCGAGCGGCCGGGACCGCGATTCGGACAACATCGAGACCGGGCAGGCGCGCATGGGGGGCAGCCCGTTCGAGTTCATGGAGCGCTACCTGTCCCAGTCGGCTTTTTTCCACCTCGACGAGGTCGAGACGCCGGTGCTGCTCACGCACGGTGTGAAGGACTACACGATTCTGGTCGGCGAGGGCGAGCTGATGTTCTACGCCCTCAGGCGGTTGGGGAAAGCCGCCACGCTCGTGCTCTACGAGGAGGGCGATCACAGCCTGTATCGGCACTCGCGCGCCGACGCGCTCGACGTGCACAAGAGGATGCTCGACTGGTTCGAGATGTACCTCCGGCCGGAGCGTGCGGCCGGGAACGGGGGGGCGAGGTGACACACGACGAGACGACGGAGCTGGCGAACAAAGTGGCGAGTGAGGGCATGGACCGGCGAGCCGCGCTCAAGGCGTTCGTGGGCCTGGGGTTGGCGTCCGGGCTGACGGACTGCACGTCCGCTGCGGAGCCTGGCGCAACGCCCTCACCGCCCGAGGCTGACGCTACGCCGCTCGAGGAGCACGAGCACCCGGCCGAAGGCGACGTGCTGGTCTTCGCGTTCGGTGATAGGGAGGGCCAGGTCATCGCGCCCTCCGACGTCCCGCTCGGCGGCCCCCAGCTCTTCGCGTATCCCGCCGACTCTGACGGCGCGCATGTCGCATCGGAATCGCGACTGGATCAGGTGATGCTCGTGCGCATGGACCCCTCGAGTCTCACCGAGGAGACTGCGGCTCGCGCCGTGGAAGGAATCGTCGCCTATTCGGCGGTATGCACACACGAGGGATGTGACGTCAGCGACTGGAACGAAGACGGGTTGCAGCTCGTGTGCCCCTGCCACGATTCCGAGTTCGACCCGAGCGACAACGGGCAAGTGACGGAAGGTCCGGCGCGGCGGCGTCTCGCGGCGCTCCCGCTCAAGATCGTCGACGGCACGCTGATGGCGGGGGGCGGCTTCCTCGGGCGGGTGGGATTCCGGCGGCGCTGAGGGACAACCAGCAGGCTACCTGAGGGGGAACGTGATGAAGCTCGACCGATGCTGTTGCACGACCATGGTAATGATCGCGGCCGGCCTGCTCGTGCCTCGTGAAGCGACAGCTCAGCAGACCGCGGAACCGTATCGACCGGTCACCGACGAGCGTCTGGAAAACCCCGAGCCCGAGAACTGGCTCTTTTACCGAGGCACCTACGACGGCTGGGGCTACAGCCCGCTCGATCAAATCGACGCGGACAACGTTGCCGACCTGGTCCCCGTCTGGTCGTTCTCCACCGGCGTGAACAGCGGCCACGAGGCGCCGGCGATCGTCAACGACGGCGTGATGTTCGTCACCACGCCGGGCAATCAGGTGATCGCGATCGACGCGCGGACGGGCGATCTGCTCTGGTTGTACGAGCACGAGATGCCGGAGGACGTGATCGGCTTTCACTACACGAATCGCGGAGTGGCGTTGTTCGGCGACAAAGTTTACATGGCAACGCTCGACGCCCGGATCGTCGCGCTCGACGCAGCGACGGGGGAAGTAGTCTGGGACGAGTCCGTCGCGGACAATGCCAGAGGGTACTACATGACGCTCGCGCCGCTCACCGCGCGTGGGAAAGTCATGGTCGGCGTCTCGGGCGGTGAGCTCGGCATCCGCGGCTTCGTAGTAGCGCTCGATACCGAGACCGGCGAGGAGGTGTGGAGGACCCACACCGTGCCGGCCCCGGACGAGCCGGGGAACGAGAGTTGGTGGGGCGACGCGTGGCAGACCGGAGGCGCCGCCGTGTGGCTCACAGGGCACTACGATCCCGAGTTGGGCCTGACGTACTGGGGCACCGGCAATCCCGGTCCGTGGATGGGGGACGTCCGACCCGGGGACAACCTCTATTCCAATTCTGTCGTCGCGCTCAACGTCGATACCGGCGAGCTCGTCGGCCATCACCAGTACCATTGGAACGGGTCGTGGGATTGGGACGAGGTCTCGACGCCTCTTCTGATCGATGTCGAGCGCGACGGGCGGACGTTTCCGGCTCTCGTGCACCCGGGCCGCAACGGGTACCTGTGGCTGCTCGAGCGCAGCGCGGATGCGATCTCGTTCGTTGACGCCTGGCCGTATGTGCGCCAGAACGTCTTCATCAACATAGACCCAGAGACGGGTCGGCCGACGTACGACCAACTCAGGAAGCCCAGCACCGGCTTCCAGGCCGACTTCTGCCCTTCACTCTGGGGTGGCAAGGACTGGCCGCCCGCGGCCTACAATCCGGGTACCGGTCTGCTATACATCCCCGCCAACGAGAATCTGTGCGGGTCGATCGAGGGTCGGGAGGTCACGTACCGCCCAGGCCGGGCGTTCATCGGGGCCGACACGGATCTGACCGTGTGGCCGGGAGCGGAGCACATCGGCGAGCTGCAAGCCTGGAACATAGACACCGGCGAGGAAGTGTGGACACGCGAATTCGACTCCCCGAACTGGGGCCCCGTGATGACGACCGCCGGAAATCTCGTCTTCATGGGCGGCACCAGCGATCGCTACTTCCGCGCGTTCGATGCGCGCACAGGTGACCAGCTCTGGCAGCAGCGAACCAACTCCGGTGTCATCGGGGTGCCGTCGTCCTACATGGTCGATGGCGTGCAGTACATCGCCGTCCAGTCGGGCTTTGGCGTGGACGCGGCATCGATGCAGCGACGGGTCGACGCCGACCGCGGAACAGAGACGTTCGTGCCCCAGGGTGGGGTGATCTGGGTGTTCGCGCTGGGAGGGTAGTTGCAGGGGGGAGGTCGGCCGGGCCTGCGTCGCGCTCAAACGCCGTCCGTCCGCGAGCGCCTCCACTGCCGCATCACGGCCGCATAGATGGCGACGTTCAGGACCAGCACGAAGACGCCGAGCCCGATCTGGATGCCGCGCGTCAGATCGCCGGGATACAGGATCGGAACGAGGTACTGCTCGAGGAAGCCGCCGGCGTAGCCGCCCTCACCGGCCTGCTGTCGCAAGGAGACCTCGAGAGGGGTCAGCGGGCAGATCCAGCCCACCAGCTCGACCCATGCCCCCCACAGGGCGCACGGTACGTGGACGAACGCCGCGCGACGCCAGCGCAGTGCCAGCAACCCTCCGAGGACGACGAACACAACGAAGAGCGCGTGCAGCGCGAGTACGAGGTCAGCGAGCAGTCCGTAGATCATGCCGGGGCAAATCGGGTCGGGCTGACCCTCGTCGTCGGGGAATCTCCGGACGGCGCGTCGGGCGGTGTCCGATCACCATTGGGTGAGGTCGTAGGGAACCACTGGAACGTCGAGGTGCTCTTCGAGGAGCTGAAACCGCCGCTGCTCCTCCGCCGTGAACGTCTCCCTGTCGGGGTACAGCTCGCGGAGGATCGGCTCGGTGTCGCGCTCCGCGTGCGCGACCTCGGCGTTCCGCCAAACGATCGTAAAGCGGAAGTCCCAGCGGGTGCCCTCCCCGGCGTGGTAGAACGGGGACGAGGCCGACATCTCGACGATGTCGCCCAGCTCTTGGAGCCTCTCGAGGACCGGATAGTGGTTCTTCTTGTACAGCTCGAGCCACTCCTCGAAATGGCCCCAACGGACCTTGTAGTAGTACTCGACGGGGAACGGCTCGACCTGGAGACTCGTCGGCGCGGCGTCGTGACGGGTGACGAACGCCGTGAGGGACAGGACGAGGACGGTGGCGAGGCCGAGGGCGGCAGGAGTGCGGGAAGTCGGTGCTGACATGGGGTGCCTCCGTGGTTGGGCTCCTTCCGGACCAGAATGGCGATGTGGACTACGATAAGCCACTCACAGGAGCGCCTTCGACCGGCTCCGTCCGTCGCTTGGGCTCCGCGATCGCACTCGTGACGATCACACTGTTTGATCTTCTGGCTCTGGACGATATCACTGCAGCGGGGGCGTGGATGCCGGAGACCGGCTTCGTGATCGCGAGCATCTCTGCTTTGGGAGCAGGGGGTCCCCGGTTCAAATCCGGGCGCCCCGATTGAAGTAAAGAGAAGCCTCGCAGTGGTTTACGTCGCTGCGACGTCTGTCATTTGGGGATCCTCAATGGAGAGGAGTCACCACATAGTCACCACAGAGTCTCGATTTCGGCCGCTCTTTCCGCGTCCTCGACCCGGCAAGGAACACCGGTCTTTGGCTTAGAGCGGGGCCTTTCTGAATCACTCGGAAGGCCCCGTTTCCTCCACGGAGACGGGACTTTCTGCGTTCGGGCGCTTCGTCTCGTTTCGGGTCTTTTCGTCCTGTTTCGGCCGGTCTGTGCCCACCACGCGCCCATTTGGGCTCGTCCCAATGGCGGGCGATTTGGCGGTAGCGGCTGTCTGGGAGGGGATGCCGGGAACCGCCCACGCGTGGTGAGGTCCGGCCGCTCACCCGGCACACCCCGGCGTGAACAAAAGATCAACAGCCCACTATAAGGCATTATCCGCACCACTTCGCAGATCCCCGGCCTAGATCAGGTCTTGCGTACTTCGGAGATCCCCGGGTTTTGGGGGGTTAGGGGTAGTGCGGAGATACAGACGTTAAGCGCCAAGCTGCCGGGTGAGAATAGGGAGTTGAATCAGAGTGATTCCAGATGACCTGAAGTATTCCCTGATGACACAGACCATCGAGGAAGCGAAGCTCTCACAAAGTGAAGACAACCGCATCCATCCGTTTGTGGGTGCTATCCTCTGCTCATCGACGGGTCAGGAGCTGCATCGAGCGCATCGTGGTGAGATTCTCGGAGCGCACGCTGAATTCGCGCTGCTCGAAAAGGCGCGACAGGCCGGAACGCAGCTTGAAGGC